>DAOUBE010000215.1:0-7455 GCA_034432835.1 Dehalococcoidia bacterium
ACCCAGAACTGGTCCCTAAAATAGCCCGACTGTCTCATATGTACTGAACCAGTACACACCAATGTCATAGCCTTCCCATTGAGGTATAATCCGGGTAGCAAAGCTGGGCACCACCGCCCGCCGTGTGGCCTGGGGCGACGGCCGGCGCGGGCGTCGTGAAAACAATCTTTGCGATAGGAGGATGTACGCAATGTCTCGTTCCACTAGGACTCGTACCGAACGGGACTCCATGGGCGAGTTCCAGGTACCTGCCGATGCCTACTACGGCGCCAATACCATGCGGGCTGTGGTCAACTTCCCCATCAGCGACCTCCGGTTCCCCCGCTCCTTTATTCAGGCCCTGGGTCTGATAAAGCTGGCCGCCGCCCAAGTCAACAAGGAGCTGGGGCTGCTGGACGCCAAGCTGGCCGATGCCGTCGTGGCCGCCGCCCAGGAGGTAGCCGACGGCAAGCTGGACTCTCAGTTCGTGGTGGATATCTTCCAGACGGGCTCTGGCACCTCCACCAATATGAACGCCAACGAGGTCATCTCCAACCGCGCCATCGAGATGCTAGGAGGGGTCATCGGCTCAAAGAAGCCCGTCCACCCCAATGACCACGTGAACCTTGGCCAGTCCTCCAACGACGTCATTCCCACAGCCATCCACCTGGCCGCCGCTAGGTCCATCCAGTACGATCTGATACCCGCCCTGGAGGAGCTGCACAAGGCCCTGGCCGCCAAGGCCCAGGAGTTCATGCCCATTGTCAAGACGGGGCGCACCCATCTGCAGGACGCCACCCCCGTGCGCCTGGGTCAGGAGTTCCTGGGCTACGCAGGGCAGGTGGAGCGCGCGATACGCCGCCTCCGCCACGCCCTGGAGGAGCTCTCCGAGGTCGCCCTGGGGGGTACCGCCGTGGGCACGGGCGTCAACACCCATCCTGAGTTCGCCCAGAGGGTATGTGAGAAGCTCTCGGCCATGACAGGCGTAAAGGTGCGGGAGACGGACAATCACTTCCAGGCCCAGAGCACCTTGGACGGCGTGGTGGAGACCAGCGGCGTCCTCAAGACCATCGCGGTAAGCCTGATGAAGATAGCCAACGACATCCGCTGGATGGGTTCCGGGCCTAGGGCAGGCATCGGTGAAATCAACCTGCCGGCCGTCCAGCCAGGCAGCTCCATCATGCCTGGGAAGGTGAACCCCGTCATCCCAGAGTCGGTGTGCCAGGTGGCGGCTCAGGTCATAGGCAACGACGTTACCATCACCATTGCTGGCCAGTCGGGCAACTTCGAGCTCAACGTGATGATGCCCGTGGCAGCCTACAACCTGCTCCAGTCCATCAGCCTCCTGGCAGCGGCCTCTCGGAACTTCGCCAGGCAGTGCATCGTGGGCATCACCGCCACGGAGAAAGGGCCCGAGATGGTGGAGAAGGGCCTAGCCATCGTCACCACCCTGGTGCCCCACATTGGATACGACGCAGCGGCAGAGATAGCCAAGGAGGCCCAGAAGACCGGGCGCACCATACGAGAGGTGGCCCGGGAGCGCACCAGTCTCTCCGATGAGGAGCTGGACCGCATCCTGGACCCGGCCTCTATGACGGAGCCCGGCCTTTCCGGAGGTGTGGCTGTGGGCTAGATAGCGGGGCAAGGCCAGAGCCGGCCCCGGTCTCCACAATGCCAGAGGCCGAAGCCTGTGGCATCGATCTTACCGGACACCCACGCTGGCGGCCCAGAGCACTGGTGGGGCTGGCCTAGTACAGCACCCCTGGTGACGGGCCGCCAGCTTACGTCTTGCCAGCAGGAGGGTAAATATGGCTCCCAAGAAAGCACTGACTTTGTCTAACCGAGTGCGACTGCACTTGCGCAGGACCATAGTAACGGGTCTCCTCTTGTTGGTCCCCGTGGTCATCACCTACCTGGTCCTGAAGTTCATCTTCGACTTTCTGAACCCCATCCTCCAGCCCTACGTCCAGCGAGGGCTGGAGAGGCTCTTCGGCACCGACATCCCCATACCCGTGCTGGGCATAGTCACCATCGCCCTGCTGGTGTACCTGGCGGGGCTTTTCGGCACCAACTACCTGGGCCGCCGGCTGGTGGCCCTGGGACAGGCGGCCCTTCTCAGAATCCCAGTGGTCAACACCGTGTACTCCGTCTCCAAGCAGCTCGTGGAGTCCTTCTCCGGGGTCGGGCCCACGGGCTTCAGCCGCGTCGTGCTGGTGGAGTACCCCAGACGGGATACCTGGACAGTAGGGTTCCTTACGGGCATGACCACCCGGGAGGACGGCAAGGCCATGGCCCTGGTCTATATACCTACATCCCCCACGCCCCAGTCTGGCTGGCTGGCCCTCCTTCCCCTGGAAGACGTGTATGACACGGACCTCTCCGTCCAGACCACCATGCGCATGGTGCTCTCCGGGGGCGTCCTCACCCCTCCCAAGATAAGCAAGCTCCAGCGAGTCCAGCCCTGACGGAAGGGGTAATGTGCCGGCAAACCGACCAGCCCAGGTGACACCCAACCTGACGGCAAGGACCCTGGACATCCAGTGGCAGGATGGCTCTCTGTGCCGCCTGCCCATGGACTTCCTCCGCGGGGCCTGCCCCTGTGCCACCTGCAAGGGAGGGCACCGGGAGGTGGACCTTGGGCAGGTGACACCCGTCCTCGGGGTCTATATTGTGGACCTCATGCCCCTTGGGGACTATGCCCTGCGTTTCCTCTGGAGCGATTCCCATCACACCGGTATCTACAGCTTTGACTATCTAAGATCCCTGTGCCAGTACCAGGCCCGGAAGAGCCCGCGGGAGTAGGTGGCCTGTATCTTTTGACACCCCTCCAAACCTGGTATGATTACTCCACCGGGACCGAGCAGCGACCGCCTCTACTAGCTCCCGCTGGCCCCTGTCACCCTTTCCGGACTGGCACTCTGGTCAGCCCAGAGCTTGGAGGGACATCTAGTTGATACCTATATCAGACCCCTACATCCACAGAAGAAGTTTCCCTTACGTTACCCTGGGGCTGGTGCTGCTAAACCTGATAGTCTTTATCTACGAGCTGAGCCTGGGCGGGCTGCAGCGAGAGTTGTTCTTCTACCGCTTCGGTCTCATCCCCGCGGAGCTGACCAGCGGCCAGGAGTTCACCCGCCTCATTACTAACCGGGGGGTCCGCGACATCTCGCCTCCCGTTATTGACCTGGGCCTGGTCTCTTTCAGGCTGACGGCGTGGTGGACCGTGTTCACTTCCATGTTCATCCACGGCAACTTTGCCCACTTTATCGGCAACATGGTGTTCTTGTGGGTCTTTGGTGACAACACAGAGGACCGGACCGGCCACCTGAAGTACCTGGTCCTGTACCTGGCCTGGGGTGTAGCCGCCGCCTGGACACAGGTGGCCGTGGACATGGACAGCGAGATCCCCAACATCGGGGCCAGCGGCGCCATCGCCGGGGTGCTGGGGACCTACTTCATGCTCTTCCCCTACAGCCGTATCAACACTCTGGTCATCTTCTTCTTCATCATGATGGTCCAGATACCGGCCATTTATCTTCTGGGCTTCTGGTTTCTCCTCCAGTTCTTTGGCGGCATCGGCTCCCTGGGCCCGGCGGCCCAGAACGCCGGCGGGGTGGCCTACTTCGCCCACGTGGGCGGGTTCGTGGCGGGGGCGCTGCCCATCCTGGTGTGGCGAGTCCTGCGGGGCCGCCCCATCCTTCCCCCCAGGTATGGTAGAATTCGCTGAGCCTCGCGCCCGGCAACAACCCCCCACAGCCTGGAGCCTGCGGCGCCCTGTCCATGGGGGTATCACCCTGGTAACGGGCACCCCCCTCGATGGAACGTGCCTCTCAGAGGCTGAAGATAGAAGGAGGAGCAGGTGCTTAAGGAGTTCAAGGTCCGTGAGGAGGACGCCGTCCGGGTCAAGGAGGGGCCCCTGCGGGCGACGGTCACCGCCATCTTCGAAAAGATGGGCGTGCCCCCGGAGGACGCCGCCATAGCAGCCGACGTCATCGTGACCGCCGACATCCGTGGCGTGGACAGCCACGGTGTCTCCAACATGCTCCGCTCCTACGTGGCTGGCTACACCAACGGCAACCTCAACCCCAGGCCCAACTGGCGCATCGTCCGGGAGGCCCCCTCCACCGCCAACATAGACTGCGATGGCGGCCTGGGTATCATCCTCTGCCCCAAGGCCATGAACATCGCCATCGAGAAGGCCAAGAAGACCGGCGTGGGCATGGTCACCATGCACAACGGGAGGCACATGGGGATGGCCGCCTACTACCCCCTCATGGCCATCAAGCACGATATGATAGGCCTGGCCATGACCGCCTGCGGGCCCAGCGTCCTGCCCACCTTCGGCAGGGAGACCCGCATCGGCACCAACCCCATCGCCTTCGCCGCCCCGGCCAAGAGCGAGCCGCCCTTCGTCTTCGACGCCGCCATGTCCAGTGTGGCTAACAACAAGCTGGGGCTGGCCCGGCGGCTGGGCACCCTGCTGCCCCCGGGCCTGGTCGGCGACAAGGATGGCGTGCCCATCATGCAGCCGATCATCCCAGACCCCAGCGCTCCCCTGCTGCCCCTGGGCTCCACCAGGGAGCTGGGCTCCCACAAGGGCTACGCCCTGTCTTGCATGGTGGAGATCCTGGGGGGCGTCCTGGCCGCTGCCAAATGGCCCATGGCCCGAGGCCGTGGTAAGAACGACCACTTCCTGGCTGCCATCAATATCGCGGCCTTTATTGACGTGGACGAGTTCAAGGAGGCCATGGATGAGTTTCTCCGCAGCCTGAAGAACTGTCCTCCAGCCAAGGGCCAGGAACGAGTGCTTTACGCCGGCCTGCCCGAGTGGGAGTACGAGCAGGACCGCCGCGCCAACGGCATCCCCCTGCATCGGGAGGTGATACAGTGGTTCAGCACCATTTGTGCTGAGCTGGGTGTGCCCATGCCAGTGTAGAGGCTCTCCTCGGGGCTATAGGCAGAGGGCTAGTGGCTGTACTTGGGGCCAGGAAAGGATGCCTCGGAGGCCTCCGCCCCTTGTGGACGTTTGGGGCCAGTCCCGCTAGAATCTCCGCCAGGCAGGTCATCCCCAGGACTTCTGATACATGACAGGAGGAGCAAGATGGAGCCGGAGCTGCTTGCGGACTATCAGTGCCAGGTTGGTGAAGGGCCACTGTGGCACCCCATGGAGAAGCGGGTGTACTGGACCGACATTCTCACGGGCCGCCTCTTCTGGTACGAGCCAGCCACTGGCAGGCATAAGCAGTGCTACCAGGGTGAGCAGGTGGGCGGCTTCACCATTCAGGCCGATGGCTCGTTGCTGCTGTTCATGGCCCGAGGAGCCGTAGCTATCTGGAAGAACGGCAAGCTGGACTATGTCATTAAGGAGATACCCGAAGAACGGGAGACCAGGTTCAACGATGTCATAGCCGACCCCGAGGGCAGGGTGTTCTGTGGTACCATGCCCACCAAGACTCGCCTGGGGCGGCTGTACCTCCTGGAGCGCAACGGTTCTATCAAGAAGGTGCTGGACGGCATTGGCATATCCAACGGCATGGGCTACACCTTGGACCTGAAGCAGATGTACTACACCGACTCCCAGGTGAGGAAGATATACCTGTTCAACTACGACAGGAAGACCGGGGCTATCACCAACCAGCGCGTATTCGTGGAGACGCCTGAGGGTGAGGGCGTGCCCGACGGGATGACTGTGGATGCCCAAGGATACGTATGGTCTGCCCGATGGGACGGCTGGGGTCTGTTCCGCTACGCTCCCGATGGCAAGCTGGAGCGCAAGGTAACCTTCCCTGCCAAGAAGGTGTCCAGCGTCATCTTTGGCGGCGAGGACTACAGCGATATGTACGTCACCACGGCCGGGGGCCAGGACAAGAAGGCCAACGGCCAGGGGGCGGGTGCTCTGTTCCGGCTCAGGTTAGGCATCAAGGGGCGGCCGGAGTTCTTTTCCAGGGTGGGGCTGTAATACCAGCTCCTGTCATTCCGAGTCTGTCCCTGGCGGACGAAGAAACTGGGAGGGGTCCCTCACCGAGGATGGCCTGAAGCTGGCCTGTGTGGAGATAAAGAGCCGACGGTCGAGCACATGGCCCCCCTTCCCAGACCCTCTGTCCCTCCAGATTCTTAGGTCGCTACGCTCTCTCAGAGTGACACCTGGTCCATCCACCAGGGCCAGAAGCAACAGGCACACCCCCTGGTTATAGCAGTGGGGTAGTAGGGGTCTGTAGAAAAGGGGCAGGTGGTACGCCCACCTTCAGCCAACAGCGCCCCAACAGTACACCAAGAGAGACAGCAGCGCCTGGAAGATAGTCTTGACCTACGAGAAGCGAAGATGGGCCCGTAGGGCTCGCGGGCTAGCTTCGGCCTCGGGGCGCCGATTCGTACTGGACGATGCGCTCCAGGACGGCATCCATCTCCTTCCTGGTGACCTCATCCAGCGGGGTGAAGGGCGGACGCACGTAAGCGCTCTTGATGACCCCCAGGCGGACCAGCAGCTCCTTGTTCACCTGGTAGAAGGCCCCCATGCCGCTGGCGGACAGCCGGTTCAGGGGAAGGACCTCCTCGTAGAAAATCCTGGTGGCGCCCTCCTCGTCCCCAGCGCAGAACTTGTTCCAGATGCGCACGTAGGCCGAAGGCTGGCTGCAGCTTGGCATGGTCCCCTGGGAGCCTCGGCGCAGCTCCTCCAGGAGGAAGTTGCCCCCAGCGCCGCCCATGATGGTTACCTTCCCGGCACACTCCTGGACGGCCTGGGCTACGCGGGGTGGTGTGGGGGGTGTCTCCACCTTGCAATACAACGCCCGGGGGCTCTCCTCCCGGATCTGGCGCACCAGGGATGGCGGGACCGGGCCGTTGGGATGGTCCTGAATGACTATAGGGATGGTGATGGCGTCGGAGATGGCCTTGAAATAGGACCTGGTCTCCTGGGGTGTAGGGGGGATGAAGCTAGGGGGCATGACCATGACCGCGTCGGCCCCCAGCTCCTGAGCACGCTGGCTGTAGAACACCGCCAGGTCGGTGCCGGGGGCGCCTGTGTTAACTACCACGGGCACTCGGCCACGCACCTGGTCCACCACCACCCGAGTCACTTGGTCCCGCTCCGACTCGTTAAGCTTGAAAACCTCACTGCCCAGGGCAATGCCCAGGCCGTGGACACCAGCCTTGATGTTGAACTCCACCAGGTTTTGCAGGCTCTCGGTATCGATGTGGCCGTGGTCATCGAAGGGAGTTAGCAGGATGGGGATAACCCCTTGGAGCTTCCGCTCAGCCACGCAGTCCTCCTTCGCGGGGATCCTTCATAATAGTCAGGCAAGACCTATTATCCTTGCCCAGGCGCCGGATGGCAACAGCTAGTCCCCCGTTAATGTGGCTGGACCCTGTAGCGCTCCACCACCTCCTGGTTCAGGTCGAAGCCCAGGCCCGGGCGCTGGGGCACGGGGATGAAGCCTTCTTCGTTGGGGGCCAGGGGCGGCTCCAGGAGCTGGGAGA
>DAOUBE010000216.1:0-2666 GCA_034432835.1 Dehalococcoidia bacterium
GGTTCTACCTCGACAGAGCTCGAAGGTCCAGGTCTTTCTGGTGGAGGGATGGAGGTTGCTGTGGGAAAGTCTGGCCATCTCCCTGGGTCTAGAGGGGGATATTCAAGTGGTGGGACAAGCTGCCAATGCGGAGGAGGCTATACAAAAACTGAAGAACCTAAGCGTTGATGTGGTCCTGATGGACATTAGATTGCCGGGTATGGGTGTGGTGGAGGCCATCCATTTGTTAAAAGAGAGGTTACCGGGTGTAAAGATAGTGGTGGTGACTCTAGATAGGGAGGAGGATCTTGGGGAGGTCCTGGAGGCTGGTGCCGTGGGTTGCGTGTCTAACATGGCAAGCCCTAATCAACTGGCTGAGGCCATACGCGCTGCTGCCCGCGGCCAGTCTTACGTGGACACTGCCCTGGCCTGTACGTTAGTACAAGAGGTGGTTCGACTCCGTAGGATCCACAAGTTCTCCCTATTGAGTCTCCGCCAGACACAGATACTGAGGATGATCGCCAGCGGCGCACGCTACGCGGAAATAGCAAAAAGCCTCAATGTCAGCAAGACCACGGTAAGCAGAGAGATGCGCAGTGTATTTGACAGGCTGGGCGTAAACGACGCTACCCACGCTGTTTATGAAGCCTATCGGCGGCACATTATATAAGGGTAATCCTCTACTCTAGCCTTGGCCTCCCTTCTTTCCCTTCCATAGAAACAAGGTACCACCTATGTGGAAATTTATCCCACACAAGATGGCACCTTGTCTTCTTCCTCTTTGGATTACTTTGATGGAGAATCACCCAGGGATATAGCAATCCCAGGGGCATAACGTTTTCAGGGTACCCTAGTACTCTGGCTTTTGTCATGGGGAGGGGCCAGGATTTTCTTGTCTCCCCTCGAATGCACTGCCTTAAGCAGAGCCTGGCTTTGCACCGGGTTGGCAAGTACTGTTCCGAATGGCAGACGGTGGAGCAATGAGCAGTGGCGGCTTCAAGGAAACCCTCCTGTTGATATTGGGACATTTGGAGGTAAGCCTCTTCCTCCCGGCATTGGCCAGGGCTACTGGAAGGAGTGAGATTAGGACCGGCACCACCGGGAAGGTCACGATGTAAGGGAACGGCTTCAGCAGTTCCGCTGGGTCCAAAGAGAAAGTGAGTGGGGTTGGGGTAGCACCGTGGCGATAGGTGCCGGACGTACCTTGACTGGTCCACGGCGCTCAAAGAGGCCTTTGGGAGGCTGACCCTGTGGAAGACGAGGTTCGGATTCCCATAAGCTCCAGAGCAGATATTGTAGGAGCGCGGGACCAGGGGCGTCGCATGGCTGCTCGCTTGGGCTTTAGCACCATAGACCAGACCCTGGTGGCCACGGCCATATCGGAGCTGGCCCGCAACATTGTACTCTACGCCGGCAACGGCGAGATCACTATCAGGGTCGTTGTAAGGGATGAAGAGCAGGGGATCATGGTGGTGGCCCAGGACCGGGGCCCAGGCATCCCCGATGTGGAACAGGTGATGCAACTGGGCTACTCCACCTCCGGCGGGCTGGGCATAGGCCTGCCGGGAGTCAAGCGCATCCTGGACCATTTCCAGATAGCTTCGGCGCCGGGGCGCGGGACCACGGTGACCACCATTAAGTGGCGGCGGGCGAGCGCCTCACCTTAACCACGAAGGCGAGCAGCCTTCGGGCTATCCCTCAGGCCTTTTGTGCAGATGCGTCATCGCTCGGAGATATGAGGCCAGTACCCGTGAGCAGGGTTGCTTCACTTTACCGAATTTCAGAGTTACAATACCCCCTATACTTGCCCTAGCAAGGAGTGTCTCCCGGGAATGACCCTATTTCGGTTGCCGTGGCACAGGAGAAGTAGCCCTGATATTCAGAGCAGTGCTCTCCATGGCGAAGTTGTAGCCCCACCTGGCCCTTCATTCCTCCGGCAGCCCTTAGCAGGAAGCCTGGCCCGTACCTTCAGTTCCCTGGCCATCCCGCAGTACCGCATGCTCTGGTTCGGGCTGCTCTTCTCCATGGCGGCCACGCAGATGGACATAGTCTCAAGATCGTGGCTGGCCTACCACATATCGGGCTCAGGCTTCGCCCTGGGCCTAGTAGCCCTGGCCCGCGGCATGCCCATGTTGGCGTTCTCGCTAGTGGGGGGTGTGGCCGCTGACCGCTGGGACAAGCGAAAGGTACTAGTCTTCACCCAGACAGGGATGGGAGTGCTGGCGGTGATCAACGCCGTCCTAGTGCACAGGGATGTGGTGCAGGTATGGCACCTGGTGGTCCTTGGTCTGTTCCAAGGCATCATCTTCGCCTTCAACATGCCCGCACGGCAAGCGTATGTCCCAGAGCTGGTGGGCCAGAGGCAACTGGCCAACGCAATGGCGATGAACGCCACGGGCATGAACATCAACCGCGTGCTCGCCCCGGTGCTGGCCGGGTTCCTCCTGGCGTGGGAACCAACCATCGGCTTTTACGCCATCGCTGTCCTGTACCTGGGGGCTGTGTTGACCCTGTTCCAACTTCCTCCTGGCCGCACCGCCTCCACCAAGAGCAAGGGGACCCTGAGCGAGATATTGGTGGGGTTCAGGTACATCAAAGGCTCGCCAGCCCTTCTGGCCCTCCTGGGCATGGCCTTCCTAGTGGTGCTACTGGGAATGCCCTACCAGTCGCTTCTGCCGGTATTCCAG
>DAOUBE010000217.1:0-2807 GCA_034432835.1 Dehalococcoidia bacterium
GCCACCTCCTTTCTGGTCTATTCTCACCCAGAAGTGTGGCCCCTTCTGCTTCTACTTTTCCACGCCTACTGTCTCATATCTATCTGAACTTTTTCAGCTTGGCCACGTAGGGGGCGGGGCCGGCGCCGTGATGCGGAGGGTTCGCCGCCGTAACTATCACTAGATACGTTGGCGGCTCCCTTTTGGATTCCATCCCCGGCTCCAGCCCCTGGCCCACCACACCCGACTGGGTCTGCCCCTCAGCGCCCGTACACGGAGCCGTCCTCCCGAATGGGCACGTGGCCCCCCATGGGAGTGAACGGGTACTTGTCCAGCACCTCCTCGTTCACCTCCACCCCCAGGCCAGGGGCATCGGGCACGATCATGTAGCCCTTTTCGATGCGGTTGGGACTCTTCAGCAGCTCGCTCCTGGGCGGCTGGTCCTCCCGCACGTGCTCCTGGATGGGGATGTTAGGTACGCAGGCGCCCAGTTGCAGCGTCGCCGCTGTTAGCAGGGGGCTCAGGAAGTTGTGGCAGACCACCTGGGCGTGGTACGACTCCGCCAGGGCAGCGATCTTCTTGCAATGGGTAAGGCCCCCCGATAGCCCCACATCGGGCCGGACGAACTGGGACGCCCGTTTCTCCAGCAGCTCCCGGAACTCGTATATAGTGTGCAGCCGCTCCCCCGTGGCCATGGGTATGGTTACCTTTCGGGCCACCTCGGCCATGGAGTCCACGCTATCGTGGATTATGGGGTCTTCGTAGAAGTACAGGCGATAAGGTACCAGCTCTTGGGCCAGGGCGATGGCCTCCCCAGGGCCCAGCTTGCGGTGTATCTCCGCCACGATGTCCACGTCCAGCCCCACGGCCTCCCGTACTGACCTCACCCGGTCCACCACCTCCTGGAACAGGCGGGGGTAAGGCACCCGGTGGAAGTTGGGAGGCAGGGGGTCGAACTTGACGGCGGTGTACCCTTCCTTCACTGCCTTCACCGCCTCCTTCACCAGCTCGTCCACCGTGTTGCCACCGATGATCAGGTACAGCCTGACCTTGTCCCGCACCTTGCCCCCCAGGAGCTGGTAGGTGGGCACCCCCAGGGCCTTGCCCGCCACGTCCCACAAGGCGATGTCTATGGCGCTGAGGGCTCCCATGAGGGCCCCTCCCCGGAAGGGTGCGTACCTGTACATGTACTGCCAGTGGTGCTCTATGCGTAGCGGGTCCTGGCCCAGAAGGTACTTGCGGAAGTACTGCACAATACGCTCCGAGGCGTCGGGGTAGCCCCAGAAGGCTGTCTCCCCCCAGCCGGTGACCCCGTTGTCCGTCCGTACCCTGACCAGGTACCAGTGGTGCACCAGAAAACTATCGATCTCCTCTATCCTCAAGGTGTCTCCTTTCTCATGGCCTCCCAGGCGTGGGTGCTCCTGGCGAGGTGTCTGGTGTATTATACTCGCCTGTAGCCCCCAGGAGACCAGACCCTGGGGAGCAGCTCACCAGAAAGGAGCGGCCATGGGCCTACTGGACGGCAAGGTTGCGCTCATCACCGGCGGAGGCACAGGCATTGGCAAGGGCATCGCCAGGGGGATGGCCAGAGAGGGGGCCAGCCTGGTGCTGGCGGGCCGGCGCCGCGAGCCCCTGGACCAGACGGCCAGGGAGCTGGAGGCGCACCGGGTCAAGGTGCTGGTGGTCCCCACCGACGTGACCCAGGAGGAGCAGGTGAAGGCCCTCTTCGCCAAGACCATGGAGGCCTTTGGACGGCTGGATATCCTGGTGAACAACGCCGGCGTGGTGGAGGGCGGGCCCATCGACGAGCTGCCCGTGGAGGTGTGGGACCGCACCATGGCGGTGAACCTGCGCGGCCCCTTTCTCTGCACCCGCGAGGCCCTACGCATAATGAAGCGCCAGCGCGGGGGACGCATCATCAATATAGGTAGCATCTCCGCCCAGCGGGTGCGCCCCAACTCGGCCGCCTACTCCACCAGCAAGCACGGCCTGTGGGGGCTGACCCAGGCCACCGCCCTGGAGGGCCGGGACTATGGTATCTCCTGTGGCTGCCTGCACCCGGGCAACGTCATCGTGGAGCGGCGCATGGGCCCAGCCCGTCGCGGCTCCATAGACGAGGAGCCCATGATGACCCCCGATGAGCTGGCCCAGGTGGCGGTGACCATGGCCACCCTGCCTCCCCACGTCAACATGCTGGAGGCCATCGTCCTGCCCCTTCAACAGCCATACATTGGAAGGGGGTAGGCGAGCGTTCACCGCCTCTCTTAGGCCGGTTGTTCCTATCGCCTTATCTCCCGCCCCACCACCGACACCAGGCCTCCCTCGTCCACCCTGACCTGAAGGTACTGGACCCCCGGCGTGTACAGCTTGAAAGTCAGGAACACCGGCGACGGCGTGGGGGTCGGTGGGGGCAGGGCGGGGGTGGGCGTCGGCGCGGCTCCAGGATAAGCCTCGGGCGAGGGGGTGCTGGTAGGAGTGGGAGGTGCCGCCGCCGTGGGCGAGGGCGGCGGCACCTCGAAGGGCTGGCAGTAAACGTCTTCCCGAAGGGCTATCCCCGAGCGCCCATCACCCACCACACCTCCCCGCAAGGATTGGGGCCAACTCTTACAGGCGCCCGCATGGCCCTATTCTGGCGTTATGTCAATATAGTGTCCAACCAGAGGCTGGCCCCAGGCCCGGGCCAGCGTGGCAATGAAATGCCAAAGCACCCTGCCCTTGCCTTATGACACCTGAAAAAGTTCAGATAGATATGAGACAGTAGGCGTGGAAAAGTAGAAGCAGAAGGGGCCACACTTCTGGGTGAGAATAGACCAGAAAGGAGGTGGCCC
>DAOUBE010000218.1:0-7129 GCA_034432835.1 Dehalococcoidia bacterium
GGGCCACCTCCTTTCTGGTCTATTCTCACCCAGAAGTGTGGCCCCTTCTGCTTCTACTTTTCCACGCCTACTGTCTCATATCTATCTGAACTTTTTCAGCGTGGGGGCCTCCACCCACGCCGTCGTCTTGCCTTATGGGTCGGCAGGTGGTATTACTATCCCGTCCTATGAGTGAGGTCTTCCACAAAATAGTGGCGCTGTTGGACTCCCGCCAGGTACCCTACCAGGTGATGGAGCACCAGCCGGTGTACATCAGCGCGGAGGCGGCCAGGGTGCGGGGTACGCCCCTTCAGGAGGGGGCCAAGGCCATGCTCTTCCAGGCCGATGGCCGCCCAGTGCTCCTGGTAGTGGCCGCCCATCGCCGCATCGACACCCGCCGCTTCAAGAGGGCCTATGGCGTAAAGGACCTGCGGCTGGTGGGCCGGGAGGAGCTGGAGGCCATCACAGGGCTGGCCCCGGGCTCCATCCCTCCCTTCGGGAGCCTGATGGGGCTGCCCACCTACGTTGACCGGTCGCTGCTGGAGAACCAGACCATCTCCTTCAACGCGGGCTCCCACACCCGCTCTATAATCATGGCCTGCCGGCACTACCTGGAGGTGGAGGGACCGCAGGTAGGGGAGTTCTCTTCGGAGCCGGTGGGCGAATAATCTTGAATAGTCCCTGATTCCTGCGCCCGCCCCGTTGCCAGCGGTGGACCTTCTAGGGAAGGAGGTATCTCATGGCAGTCTCTAGCCTTTCTGGCAAGGCCCAGACGGTCCTGGGCCCCATAGACCCGAGCCAGCTTGGTATCACCACCACCCACGAGCACCTGCTCATCGACTTTCGGGTGGTGTTCCAGGAGCCCGCCGAGGCTAGCCAGCGGGGCCTGGCCTACGCCCCCATCACCCTGCAGAACCTGGGCTGGGTGCGCTACTACTGGACCAGTAGCCTGGATAACCTGATGCTTATGGACGAGGAGCTGGCCATCCAGGAGGCCAGCCTCTACGTCCGCGCGGGAGGCAGGACCCTGGTGGACGCCACCAGCATCGGCATAGGCCGGGACCCCAGGGCCCTGGCCCGCATCGCCCGGGCCACGGGACTGAACATCATCATGGGCTCCAGCTACTACATCGCCGCTACCCACCCCAAAGACATGGCCCAGCGTACCGAGGAGCAGATAGCCGAAGAGATTGTGGGAGACATAACGGTGGGCGTAGGCGACACGGGGATCAAGGCCGGGGTCATCGGCGAGGTGGGCTGTTCCTGGCCCTGGGAGGAGACGGAGAAGAAGGTGGTGCGGGCTTCGGCCCTGGCCCAGCGGCGCACCGGCGCCCCCCTGCTCATCCACCCGGGCCGCCACGAGACGGCCCCCATGGAGATCCTCACCGCCCTGGGGGAGGCGGGCGCCGACCTCAGCCGCACCATCATGGGCCACATCGAGCGGACTATCTACCAGCGGGAGACCTTGAAGGCGGTGGCCGAGACCGGCTGCTACTTGGAATATGACCTCTTTGGCCACGAGTCCTCCTACTATCCCATGGCCCCCACAGACATGCCCAATGACTCCCAGCGCATGGACCAGATAGCCTGGCTTATCCAGCAGGGGCATTTGGAGCAGGTGCTTCTGGCCCACGATGTCTGCTCCAAGCACCGGCTAAAGCAGTACGGTGGCCACGGCTTTGACCACATTCTGGAGCGCATAGTGCCCCGCATGCGCAAGCGTGGCATCACTGAGGAGCAGGTACACACTATGCTGGTGGAGAACCCCAAGCGGGTGCTCACCTTTGCGTAGCAGGGCTCGGCAGGGTTTACCCTGCACCCATAGGTTGGCTGCTGTGCACCTGATAGGATGGTGGAGGGGGATGGGGCCAGGGGTCCCCCATGACAAGGCCCCGCTCCTTCGTTTCCCTCACGGCGCTCTTGACCCACACCTCGCTGAGGTGGTGTGCAGGGGTATGTGACTAGGGAAGCGCAGAGTGGGTGCAGGGCCCCGCCCTACAGGGTGGGCCAACCACAATCCACCTTGGGCGCCCAGAGAGGGGCAGGGTGAACCTTGGCGGCCGAGACTTGACCTCCGAGCACCTGGAACCCTGCCTGTACCGTAGTGGCGGCCCAGTGCCCACCAGTGATACAATTCCCATTCGGCAAGCCTCCCGTCTGGCGCAGTCCAAGTCGGAGGCCGCCTGGGCCGCCGGCTACCCGGCAGGCACTCTACCGCAGGTTGGGTATCCATGACAGAGGAGATCAAGGACCAGGTAACAGACATCCATAGAGACGAGATCACCCAGGCCCTGGAGTCCCTGGCGTCCCTCAGTCAGCAGGGGCGCTTCCGAGACTTTTGGCAACAGGCCCTCGAGTTAGAGGGCTTTTTCATGACCCAAAGGGAGGCTCTGGGTGACCAGTTCCAGCGCCTCTGGGCACGCTACGAACGGCTGTGCAGCGGCGTGCGCCAGGAGGAGGCCTCTCGCCAGCGGCAGCGCCAGGCCAACGCCTCGCGCATCGAGCGGGAGCTCCAACGTCTGGCCACCCAGCACCGCGTGCCGCCCACCCAGGACTCGCCCGGCGGGTACCGGTTCGGTCCCTTTCTGGCCCACTCCCGCGACCTCCAGGCCATGCTGGAAAACCTGGACCTGGCCGACGACGACCGCGACCGGCTCAAGGCGGAGTTCGACCGCATACGTGCGCCCGTGATGGAGCTGTACTCCCACGAGCAGGAGGAGTCCCAGCGCAACCGGCGGGCCATCGAGGACATAGTCAACGAAGCCCTAGCCCGGGCCCAGGGCGCCATGGACCGCGAGGTCATTATCTCGGCCCGCTCTCGCCTTCGGGAGGCCCTACAGCCGCTAAAGGAGGCCAAGATGCTGCGGGAGGACAGGGACGCGGCCTGGGCCTTCTGGCGGGAGGCCCACGGCAAGCTGGCCCTCCAGGAGCAGACCCTGCTGGATGAAGCCTTCGCTGGCGTACAGCAACGCGCTCAGCAGTGTGTCGAAGAGGCCAGCCGCGGCGACCCCTACGAGGCCCTCCAGAGCATCAAGACCCTCCAGCAGGAACTGGCCCGCCAGTCCCTGCGGCGGGAGCAGCGCGAGCAGGTTCGGCAGGTACTGGGCGATGCCTGGGAGCGGGCCCAGTCCCGCATCGGCGAGCTGCGGGTGGAGCGGCAGCGCCGCCGTGAGGAGCGCCAGCGCCGGAGAGAGGAGTGGAAGCAGCGCATGGCCGCCAACTTGGAGAAGTGGGCCGCCAGCCTTGCCGAGGCCCAGGCGGAGTTGGAGCAGCTTCATAAGGATATCAAGGGCCTGGAAGAGGAGGAGCAGAACGCCGGCTCCCCAGCCTACGCTCAGGTACTGCGGCGCCTGATCAAGGAGAAGCACCAGGAGATCGCCAAGCTGGAGCAGCAGATAAAGGACTGGCAGGCTAAGATACAAGACGTCCGGGGCTCTCTCCAGCAGGAGCAGGCGGCCTCTCCCCAGCCTGTATCTTCAGGAGAGCCTAACGCACCGTCAGGCTGATGGCCCCCTTGGCCTTGACCCTTGGCCTGCGGTTTCAGGCTGACCTGCAGGCATACGCTACCGATTCTGACCAGCGATTGACCCCGTGATGCCAGGGGTCTATAATCGGTCGCCTATAATGGTGGTTTAGCAAATGGTGCCCTGGTCAAGGCACCCGAAAGAGTATCCAAGAATGTCAGAACGTTCCCTGGAGAGGGAGCAGATCTCGGAGCAGCCCGCGGAACGGCGCGTCCTCACCTCGACGGCTGGGCTCGCCAGCCGGTACACGGCAAGGCTCTCTGGTACCTTCATTGCCCTGCGCAACCCTGACTTCCGCCTTCTGTGGGCCACCACTTTCCTGAACGGCGCGGCCCAGTGGATCCAGCAGATCACCGTGGGCTGGCTGGTGTGGACCCTGTCCCAGTCGGCCCTTCTGGTGGGGGTGGTCAGCGCCACCAGGGCAGTCCCCTTCCTTCTGGTGGGCCCCCTGGCCGGGGTGGCCATCGACAGGGTGGACCGCAGGAAGATGCTCATGGTAGTCCAGGGGGTCATGGCGGCTTCGGCCATAACCTTCGCCATCCTGGTCATGGGCCAGTGGGTGAAGGTGTGGCACGCCGCCGTGTACATGGTGGTGTACGGCTCCTGCTGGTCCATGCTGGGCCCCCTGCGCCAGTCCCTGGTGGCCAACACCGTCCCCAGGCGAGACCTGATGAACGCCATCGCCCTTCAGTCCATGGCCTTCAACTTCACCAGGACCATCGCCCCCATGATAGGTGGCTTCCTCATCGTTCTGGCTGGCATGGGCGGGAACTTTGTCATCCAGGCATCCTTCTACATTGTCATCATTCTTCTGGTCATACCCCTCAAGACCCCCTACCGCGAGCAGGTCCGTAGGTCCCACTCCATCAGAGGGGACTTCAAGGAAGGGTTGAGCTACGTGCTGAAGGACCCTGTCCTCCTGGGCCTGGTGGCCATGGCCTTCATACCCTCCTTCTTCATCATGCCCATGATCCAGCAGCTACCGGTCATCACCGCCCGCATATTTAACGCTGGGCCCGAGATACTGGGCCTCTTGACCTCGGGGTTTGGTGTGGGAGCCTTCGTGGGCACCTTGTTGCTGGCCTCCATGCGAGACATATCCCGGCGGGGTGTGCTGGCCCTGGGACTGTTGGTAGCATCCACCTTGATGCTGATGCTCTTTGCCCAGTCCCACTGGCTGGCCCTTTCGGTGGTCCTACTGGCTCTGCTAGGCATGGTGGAGATGGGCTTTCGACTGGTCAACAACACCCTGGTCCAGAGCATCACTCCCGATTTCATACGGGGCCGGGTCTCCAGCATATACATGGCGGAGCACGGCCTGATGCCCGCAGGGGCGCTTCTGCTGGGCAGCCTCATGGAAGCCTTAGGCCCCCGCTACGCCCTGAGCATAACCGGGCTGTGCGCCCTTGCCCTGGCCCTCCTCATAGCCGCGCGGGTGAAGAAGCTGAGAGAGGTATAGCGGCTGGGGTGAAGAGGCGCTGGTCCCAGGCCCCCATCCGCGGTCTCTGGACTGCCAAGTCAACCTCGCCGGCCATTTACGGCCCGAACCAGCTTCACATTGACTCGCCCGTACCCTTGCGCTAGCCTAGACCAAGCCCGTCTTTTCGCTAAAGGCTAGCCATGGAGAGATGGGCGGGAACCTTGCCTACCCTTGTTTCATTGGAAAAGACGGGGCTATCTGAGCCCACGCTGCTGCATTGGGAGGTCTGAAGTGGAGAGCTTAGCCCTAGCCGACCTGGCGCGATTGAGGGAGGGCCGCACCCGGCGGATTTCTAGCTGGGACCGCAGCGGTGGCAACAGGGATTACCTCACCTTCGACCCCTGGGCCACCCACGAGATCGCCCGCATAGAGGGGGCCGGGGTCATCCGGCACATCTGGGTCACCGTGGGATGCGAGGACCCCCTGTACCTGCGCAAGGTGGTCCTGCGCATGTACTGGGACGGCCAGGACCAGCCCAGCGTAGAGGCCCCCTTGGGCGATTTCTTCGGCGTCGGACACTCGGCCGTTAGCTCCTACGACTCGGCGGTGCTCAACATGTCAGCTACCCCTAGACCTGATAGGCAGGGCTACGCCGCCATGAACTGCTACTTCCCCATGCCCTTCGCCGAGGGCGCCCGCATCGAGGTACAGAGCGAGTGCGCCGTGCCGGTGCGCCAGTTCTACTACTATGTGGACTACGACGAGCTGGACGCCCTGCCCACTGACTTGGGCCGCTTCCACGCCCAGTGGCGCCGCAGCAACCCCTGCCCCAGGCCGGAGCAGACTTCCCCCCCAGACATCAACCTCTCGGACAAGGACAACTATGTGATATTGGAGACCCAGGGCCGCGGGCACTACGTGGGGTGCAATCTGAGCGTGCACAACCTGTACGGCGGCTGGTGGGGTGAGGGCGACGACATGTTCATGATCGACGGGCAGAAGTGGCCGCCGGACCTGCACGGCACCGGCTCCGAGGACTATTTCACCCACGCCTGGGGTATGCAGGTGGGTAACGCCTTCCGCTACGCCGGCGTCGCCTACCACAAGCCGGGCCAGCCGGGCAACTTCAACGAGCGCATCACCGTCTATCGCTACCACGTCTTGGACCCGGTGATATTCCACCGGTCTATCCGGGTGAGCATAGAGCACGGCCACGCCAACGACCGCTGCGATGACTACAGCAGCACGGCCTACTGGTACCAGACCCTGCCGACGCCCCCCTTCCCCCCGTTTCCGCCGGTGGAGGCGCGCTTGCCCCGGCCCGACACCACGGTGTACCCGGTGGACCTGCCCATACCGCCCAGGGGCCGCCGTCCCTCGGGCTCGCCCATAGACCCGGACAAGCTGCCTTGGTACCCAGGCAGCCTCTAGCCTTCCTGCCTGAAAAGCAGTGAGGGCAAGGCGGGAAACCCTGGCTCTAATCAGGCTCGTAGGACAGAGGTAAAGGGGCTTAGCCCCCGTAGGGTACCAACGGTGTGGGGGGAACCGCAGGAGCGCATAGGACTCCCCCCGAGACGTACCGAGGGCGGGTGGGTGGGACCAAACACACCCATCTTAGGTGCCCAAAAGAGAAGGGTGCGGGGAGGGAGTCCCCTGCTAGGGGTGACAGGGGATAATCCCCTGGGACGCATCGCGGGTGGGGGTAGAAAGCCGCACCCCCTCTTGCTGCCACTTTCTCTTTTAGATTAGAAAGGAGATAGGGGCGTGGGGTGGCCGACATAGCTGGAAAGGGTGTACGCACCAAGGGCTGAGATATGGGGATTCGCCGAGGGTGCGTTTCCGTGTGGCGGGATGGAGGCCGAGGGGACCTAGAGCTCGCGATGGAAGGCGGCCCGATAGATGAAGAAGGCGCCCCCTATCAGGTTGGCCCCTATGACGGCGGCGTTCATCATGGGGAAGATGATCCCCCTCTGAAGCCAGGTGAAGGTCTGGGTCTGTAAAGCCATCTGGAAGGCGATGGCGGCGCTGACCATTCCCGCCAGGGCTATGAGCAGGGCCGACAGGGCGATGACCCTGCGGGGCGTCTCCCAGTTCCACCAGGCCAACACAGCCCCCAGGGCGGCCAGCCCGCCTATGGCGGGTACGGTCACCAGTCCCAGGTTCACCACGTTGAACTGAAAGTACGGCAGCACCATGCGGGCGATGA
>DAOUBE010000219.1:0-7988 GCA_034432835.1 Dehalococcoidia bacterium
GGGCCACCTCCTTTCTGGTCTATTCTCACCCAGAAGTGTGGCCCCTTCTGCTTCTACTTTTCCACGCCTACTGTCTCATATCTATCTGAACTTTTTCAGCGGCTTATTTTATGTTAGGATTCGTATGTACTTACCAGGTGGTGTGTTCATGGACTTTACCCAGTACTGCCCCAAATACGAGAGGGTCATTGAGATCCTCGGCAAGCGCTGGACTGCCCTTATCCTTCGCTCCCTCATGGACGGCCCCCGCCGGTTCAGCGAGATTGCAGCCTATGTGGAAGGTATTAGCGACCGCCTACTCTCCGAGCGGCTCCAGGAGCTGGAGCGTGAGGGCATTGTGGAGCGTCGCGTCCACCCCCAGCGCCCGGTGATAGTGGAGTACGCCGTGACAGAAAAGGGCGCCGACCTCCGCCGCGTAGTGGAGGCCATCCAGGCCTGGGCCAACCGCTGGGTGGTCCCCGGGGAAGCCGGCAACACGGCGACCCCCGGCGACTGAGGAGGCCCGCCGCATCCCTTCCAGAAACCCCTCCCCGGACATTCTTGCCCGCTGGCACAGCTATGCCCCGTTGCAAGGCACACGCCTTGTGAGAGAATACAGCCCAGAGGTCCTGCGGGCCGGCATAGGGCAGGCCGCAAGGAGGTACCCTGCTCCGACGCAAGATTCAAGGGCCGCCCCTCTACCTGGGCTGGGTCATAGGGGTGCTGGCCATCTCCTGGGGAGCTATCTTCATCCGCCTAGCGGGGGAGGCCCCTCCCCTAGTCATCGCCGCCTACCGGCTGTCCATCGCTTCCCTGGCCATTGTGCCAGCCACCCTCACCCTGTCGGCCCCCTCCACCTTGCGCTTCACTCGGCAGCAGCTCTTGCTGGCCGGTCTCTCCTCCCTGTTCCTGACGGTCCACTTCGCCTCCTGGGTCGCCTCCCTGCGGTACACCTCCGTGGCAAGCTCTGTAGTGCTGGTCACCACCACCCCCCTGGTGGTGGCCCTGGCCTCCAGGCTCTTCTTGAAAGAGAGGCTGGAGAGGCGGGTACTCCTGGGAATCGGCCTGGGGCTAATGGGCAGTCTGGTCATCGGCTCCGGAGACTTTGGGCTGGGCACGGCCGAAAGCCTGCTGGGCGATGCCCTGGCCCTGGTGGGGGCCCTGGCCGCCGCAGGCTATTTTCTGGTGGGGAGGCGGCTTCGGCCCCAACTGCCCGTGATGCCCTACATCAGCCTGGTTTACACCGGCACTGCCCTCCTGCTCCTGGCCGGTGCCGCCGCCAGCGGTGATGGCCTCTGGGGGTACAGCGGCAAGACCTGGCTGTGGCTGGTCCTGGCCGCCCTGGTACCCCAGGTCATCGGACACTCCTTACTCAACTGGGCCCTGGCCAGGGTCACCGCCACCCTGGTGGCCACCTCTACCATGGCGGAGCCGGTCATCGCCACCCTGCTGGCCCTGCTCATACTGGATGAACCACCCCCGGCCACCAGCCTGGTGGGCGGGGCTATCATCCTCACGGGGATATATCTGGCCCTCTGGCGCAGATAGGGCCGTTGACGAATATCGCAACATAGTTTAAAGTCCATGTTTCGGAGGTGAACATGGCAGTTCCTGTCCTAGGCTTTGACGTGGGGGGCACCTTCACCGACTTCGCCCTGCTCAAAGACGGCGAACTCCAGGTGCACAAGGTGCCTTCAACGCCACCCGATCCGACCCGAGGGATTCTCAGGGGCATCGGCGAGATGGGAGTGAAGGAGGCCAACTACGTCCACGGCTCCACCGTAGCCACCAACGCCTTCCTGGAGCGCAAGGGCGCCCGGACGGCCTTTGTGACCACCAAGGGCTTCGAAGATATCCTGGAGATTGGCCGCCAGAACCGTCCCGCCCTGTACGACCTCATGGTGGAGCGGCCTCCCAGCCTGGTGCCCAGGGAGCTCCGCTTCGGCGCCGCCGAGCGCGTCGAATACACGGGCAAGGTGCTCCAGGCCCTGGAAGACAGCGAGGTCCAGCGCCTGGTCAGAGAGTTGGAAAAGGCTAGGGTGGACTCAGTGGCCGTCTCCCTCCTCTTTTCTTTCCTCAACCCCCTGCACGAAGAGATGCTGAGGCGGGCCCTGGAGAAGCTATCGCCCCGGCCCTTCATATCCATCTCCAGCCAGGTGCTGCCGGAGTTCCGCGAATACGAGCGCTCCAGCACCGTGGTGGTCAACGCCTATGTTGGCCCCATCATGGCGCGGTACCTATCTAACCTGGAGCAGGCCCTGGGTAGGGGGCTGCGCATCATGCAGTCCTCCGGCGGGAGTATTACGGCCACCCTAGCCTCCACCCAGCCGGTACGCACTATTCTCAGCGGCCCCGCCGGGGGTGTGGTGGCCTCCTTCCACGTGGGGAGCCTGGCTGGTTACAAAGAGCTTATCACCCTGGACATGGGCGGCACCTCCACCGACGTCTCCCTCTGCCCAGGGCGCATCAAGGAGACAACCTCCTCGTCCATCGGGGGATACCCCATAGGGGTACCCATGATAGAGATACACACCGTGGGGGCTGGCGGCGGCTCCATCGCCCGCCTGGACCAGGGGGGAGCCCTGCTGGTGGGCCCGGAGTCGGCGGGGGCCGACCCAGGCCCCGTGTGCTACGGCAAGGGCGAGGAGACCACCGTCACCGACGCTAATCTGGTCCTGGGCAGGCTCCAGCCCAAGCACTTCCTGGGCGGACGCATGGCCCTGGACCTGGACCGCGCCAGGGACTACATGGAGCGCCTGGCCCGGAAGATGGGCACCGACGTTCGTCGCGCGGCCCTGGGGATCATCCGGGTGGTGAACTCTAACATGGAGCGGGCCATTCGGGCGGTCTCCCTGGAGCGTGGGTACGATCCCCGCCAGTTCACCCTGCTGGCCTTCGGCGGGGCCGGCGCCCTGCATTCCTGCGACCTAGCCCAGGAGCTGGGCATCCCCCGGGTCCTGGTCCCACCCTACCCCGGCATCCTCTCCGCCCTGGGGGTCGCCATCGCCGACATCGTCAAGGACTACTCCCAGACGGTGATGATGCGAGGCAAGGCCATCAACCCTCAGTCCCTGGACGAGGCCTTCGCCGGCCTGGAGTTCAACGCCCGGGAGGAGATGGCCCGGGAGGGGCTTCCCCTGGACCGCCTGGTGGCCCAGCGCTCCCTGGACGTGCGGTACGTGGGCCAGTCCTTTGAGCTGAACGTGGACTACCCTTCCCACAAGCGCTCGGGGAGCGCGGGGCAAGGGCTGGCAGCGGCCATCGCCAGGGAGTTCCACAAGGCCCACCAGCAGCGCTTCGGCTACAGTGACCCCACGGAACCCATTGAGATAGTGAACGTGCGGCTAAAGATGGTGGTGCCGGTGGACAAGCCCCTACCCCACCCGGAGGAGCCCACCGGGGAGAGCCCCAAGGATGCGTTGGTGGACGAGGTGCCCGCCATATTCCAGCGAGGGGAGCACAAGATGGCCCTGTACATGCGGGACCTTCTTCACTGCGGGAACAAGATCCTGGGGCCAGCCCTGGTGCTCCAGATGGACGCCACCACCCTCATCCCGCCGGGCTGGAAGGGGGAGATGGACCGCCACCGGAACCTGATACTGACGCCCGGGCAGTCATAAGCCCTGCCCCTTGCCAGCGGATGGGAAGAGTGGACCATGCAAAGTTCTCAAGAGGCGCTTACGGTGGCTCGGCTTGCCCATACCAACAAAGGGATGCCTGAAGAAAGGACCTGCCATGCCTGTTGACCCTATAAGCCTGGAGGTGTTCAAGAACCTGTTCATCTCCGTCTCCGAGGAGATGGGAGTGACCCTGGGCCGCACAGCCTACTCCCCCAACATCAAGGAGCGGCGGGACTACTCCTGCGCCCTCTTTGACCCCAAAGGGAGGATGGTCGCCCAGGCAGCCCACATACCAGTGCACCTGGGCTCCATGCCAGCCTCCGTGGAGGCGGCCATCCAGCAGTTCACCTTCCAGCCTGGCGATATAGTCATCCTCAACGACCCCTACCTGGGTGGTACCCACCTGCCCGACATCACCCTGGTGGCGCCGGTCTTCGTGGAGGAGGGCCCCGCCAGCAGCGGAGGCAAGCGCTCCCGGGTCCTGGTGGGGTACGTGGCCAACCGGGGCCACCACGCCGACGTGGGGGGTATGACTCCAGGCTCCTTGCCCCTGTCCACTTCCCTCTACCAGGAAGGGTTCATCATCCCGCCCATCCGGCTGGCCCGCCGGGGCCGCCTCAACCAGGAGGTGGTGGCCCTGCTGTGCCGCAACTCCCGTACACCCGACGAGCGCAAGGGCGACCTGGCGGCCCAGGTGGCCTCCATACGGGTGGGAGAGCAACGCTTGAAAGAGATCGTGGCCCGCTACGGCTTGGAGAGCGTCCATGAGCACATGGAGGCCCTGCTGGATTACTCGGAGAGGCTGGTGCGGGCGGCCATCCGGGACATCCCCCAGGGTGTGTACAGCTTCAAAGACCAGATGGATGACGATGGCATCACCGACCAGCCTGTGCCCATCGTGGTGACCATAACAGTGAAAGAGGACGAGATGGTAGTGGACTTCACCGGCACCTCGCCCCAGAGGCCGGGGTCCATCAACGCCCCCTTCGCCGTGACGGTATCGGCGGTCTTCTACGTGGTCAGATGTATCGCTGGGGAGCAGGTGCCCGCCAACGAGGGCTGCATGAGGCCGGTAAAGATCGTGGCACCCAAAGGCCTCCTGGTGAACCCGGAGCCCCAACACGCCGTGGCCGGTGGCAACGTGGAGACCTCCCAGCGCATTACCGACGTGCTGCTGGGGGCCATGGCCCAGGCCCTGCCCCGCCTCATACCCGCCGCCAGCCAGGGCACCATGAACAACCTGCTCATCGGCGGGCATGATGCCGTCCGTAACAAGCCCTTCGTCTATTACGAGACCATCGCCGGGGGCATGGGCGCCCGGCCGGGGAAGGACGGGGTGTCGGGCATCCACACCCACATGACCAACACCATGAACACCCCCATCGAGGCCTTCGAGTTTGTGTACCCTATGCGGCTCCGGCGATACGGCCTGCGCCACGGCTCGGGCGGCAAGGGCAAGTACCGCGGCGGCGACGGCATCATACGGGAGGTGGAGTTCCTCACCCGGGCCACGGTGACCATCCTTTCGGAGCGGCGCCGCTTCGCTCCCTACGGGCTGCACGGCGGAGAACCGGGCGCTCCCGGCGAGAACGTGCTGCTGCGCCAGGGTGTGGAGGAGGTGATGCTTTCCAGCAAAGAGACGCTGGAGGTGCAGCCCGGGGACGTGCTGAGCATCCGCACCCCCGGCGGCGGGGGCTGGGGCAAGGCGGAGGAGTAGTTTGTGGGCTTTGGGCAATACAGGCAGACCAGTGACAGTCTGCACGCATAGTGCTGAGTGAGCAACAGTCCCACGTCTGGTCCGTCACCAAAGACAGAGAGGCTGCGGAACGGGTGACGGGACTGCGGAGACGCCCGACTTCGGGAAAAGGGCTATAGATAGATAGATATACAGGAGTGCAAGACACCGGGGAACCAGGTGCGTTGGAGGCGTAACAGGCATTTTCAATGGAGGCAAAGGTCTCTACAATAGCCCTAACTCTTTCATGGAGGGCTGCAAATGTACGTCGGCACACAGGCCATGGCCCGCAATGACGATGACTACCGGGTGTTTGCCCAACTGGGCGTGCAGCACATCTGCGGCTACCCGCCCGGGAAGCCGTCGGAGTGGACCGCTGAGCACCTAGCCAGGTACAGGGAGCATGTAGAGTCCTTCGGTCTTGTGCTGGACATGATCCCTTTGCCTCTCTCGTCCAGCGAGATCTCCAGGGCCGAGTATCCCAACATCCTTCTAGGCAAAAGCCCGGAGCGTGACCGCGAGATCGAGAGCATATGTAACATCATCCGTGCTTGCTCCCTGGCAGGCATACCGGCGGTCAAGTACAACCTTACAGTCCTGGGCGTCATAACCACCCACCGGGTGCCTGTGCGCGGCGGTGCCATAAGTAGGGCCTTCGACTACTCCCAGGCCAAGCAGGACTACGGTCGCCACACCATTGCTGGGCGCGTGGACGCCGACACCTTCTGGGAGCGCATAGACTACTTCTTGGAGCGCGTGGTACCCGTGGCCGAGGAGTACAGGGTGCGGCTGGCCTGTCACCCTCACGACCCCGCAGTGCCTCCTGGCTTCCGGGGCGTGGACCGGGTCCTGGGCAGCGTGGAGGGCCTGAAGAAGTTCGTATCCATGCACGAAAGCCCCTACCACGGCCTCAACTTCTGCCAGGGCACCGTGGCGGAGATGCTGGAGAAGCCCGGGGAGCAGATCTACGACGTCATACGCTACTTTGGCCAGCGCAAGAAGATTTTCAACGTCCACTTCCGGAACATCAAGGGCGGCTACCTGAACTTCGTGGAGACCTTCATTGACGAAGGCGACGTGGACATGTACAGGGCCGCCAAAGTGTACCAGGAAGTCGGCTACCAGTACATGATGATGCCCGACCACACGCCCCACGTGTCGGGGGAGAACGCCGAGATGGTGGCCTTTGCCTATGCCTACGGCTACATCAAGGCGCTTATAGACATCGTGGAGCGTGAGGCACGCCAGGGCATCCACGCCCGCTAGCAACGGGCTAGGCCCGCTGCCTGGGCGGAGGGGCAGAGGCTGCCACCCAGCAAACCAACCTCTCCCAGCGTCGCTTGAGTACTCAGACCAAGCCTCAAAGGCAGTGCTGGCCCTCAGGCGGGGCCAACCTCTTGCGGGCATGTGCACAGATTCACAATGGGGTATAATTCATATCAAGCTGAGCCGGCCGTAACGGAGGTATGCCAACGTGGGGAGAGGTCTTCTCGTAGTGCTGGGCGCGGGCTTCGCCCTGCTCCTTATCCTTGGTCTTTCCATCGGCCTGTACGTCAGGGCCACCTACAACGACCTGGTGGAGAAGTCCCAGGCCATTGACGCCCAATGGGCACAGGTGGAGACCCAGTACCAGCGGCGTTTCGACCTTATCCCCAACCTGGTGGAGGCCACCAGGGGCATCTTCGAGCAGGAGCGGGCCGTCTTTGGGCAGATAGCCGAGGCCCGCACCAGGTACGCCGGCGCCACCACCCCTGATGAAAAGGCAGAGGCAGCTACCGAGGTGGAGAGCGCCCTGGCCCGGCTGCTGGTGGTCATCGAAAACTACCCCGACCTCCGCTCCCAGTCCAACGTGACCCAGCTCATGGACGAGCTGGCGGGGACCGAGAACCGCATAGCCGTCGAGCGCCGACGCTATAACGAGCAGGTCCAGTCCTACAATACCACCATCAAGCGGTTCCCCAGCAACGCTGTGGCCGGCCTGTTCAACTTCCAGGAGCGGGCCTACTTCCGTTCCGCCCCGGGCGCCGAGGTACCTCCCCAGGTTGACTTCTGACCATGCTTCGCACCCTGACCCTATCAGTCCTGCTGGCAACCCTTCTAGTGGCCCTCCACCTGGCCCGGGCCTGGGCCCAGCAGTTCCCCGAACCTGTCGGCTACGTTAACGACTTCGCGGACCTCATTGAGGACTCCACCCAGGCCCAGATGGAGGAGTCCCTGCGCCAGTTCCAACAGGAGACTACGGTGGAGGTGGCGGTAGTCACGGTGCCGGACCTCCAGGGGACGACCATCGAGGACTTCGCCGTGAGGCTGTTCGAGCGGTGGGGCATCGGCAAGAAGGATGTGGACAACGGCGTGCTGCTGCTTGTGGCTGCGGAGGAGCGGGACGTGCGTATCGAGGTGGGCTACGGGATGGAGCCCTACATCACCGACGGTGACGCCGGCCGAATCCTGGACAGGGACGTGGTGCCACACCTGCAGCAGGGGGACTATACCACTGGCCTGCGCAACGGGGCCAACGCCATCATGCAGACTATCCGGGACAGTAACTACCAGCCGGGCTCGGTGAGGCCAAGGCCAGAGCCGGGGCCCAACCTGCAGCCCTACAGGGACAGGCTGTGGATATTGTGGCCCGTGGGGTTCCTCACCCTGTACAT
>DAOUBE010000220.1:0-13531 GCA_034432835.1 Dehalococcoidia bacterium
GGGCCACCTCCTTTCTGGTCTATTCTCACCCAGAAGTGTGGCCCCTTCTGCTTCTACTTTTCCACGCCTACTGTCTCATATCTATCTGAACTTTTTCAGAAATCTGGCTGGGCGGTACTTTGGCTTGTGCTGAGTGGTCCCGCACCCCCTGGACGGCTACTCCCGCCTGGCGAAATCCACCGTGAGGTAGGCAGTATCGGCAGGCACGGCTTGTGGCTCCCACCACAACACACCCTGGCTCCCCTGGAACCCCTCTGACGCCAGCGCCTGAAGCCCATCGGCCAAACGTACTTCCACCCGCTCCAACTGGCCCTCAGCGTCGGCGGGGACCTCCAGCCGCAACCGCCAACCTCGGCCTGGAAGCTCCTCCAGCACCTGGCTGCCCTTGAGGTCCACCCGCGACCCTATGGCCCAGCCCTCGCCTGCGCGCTGGAGCGGCAAGTCCTCCAGGAACCTCACCCCAGGAAGCCTCCACCACAGCCATACCCTTCCCACCAGAATGGCCGACTCGTCCGGCCCCGCCTCATTGACAGCCGAGGCCAGGGCCCGCTCCAGGGGCGAGCCTCGGGGTGGGACGCTCCGCACTATGCCGCTGGCGTCGGCCACAAGGTCAGGCTGCACCGATACCACAAGGCCAGTGCGCACCCCCCAGCCAGGGAACGCCTGGCTATCGGGCGCCCGTAGCAGGAGGCCGCGAGCCAGCTTGTCCGTGGGCCCAAACACCACCATCAGGCCAGCCAAAGCCACGGCCAGGACCAAGGTCGTGACCCAGAGGCCAAGGGCCCTGGTGGCTGTGGGTGGGTCCTGCCGCACCCGGGGTCGCCATCGCCTCACAGTCAGGCCAGCCCCCACAGCGTAGAAGAGGGCGAACACCACCAACTGGACAATGCTGCTAGCGAAAGAGAAGCTGGTGAGGTGCCATGCGGCGGCCACGGTTCCCACCAGGTACACGGCTAAGCCTGGCCCCACCACCGTCCACAGAAGCTCCAAGGCCTGCCGCCTGCTCCTCGGTGCCAGACCACTGCTCCCCAGCACAAAGAGGAATCGCCGGCAGAGCCGCTTGGTGAGCCACAGACTGACCGCCAGACCAAACAGCGCTACAGGCGGGGCAGGGATGCCGTACTGGGACAGCAGTAGGACTACATCCCCTTTCTGGCCGCCTGTGAGGATGCTGACCAGAGGGTCCAGGGCCACATATAAGGTCGCGTTGAGGACGTTGGCCCCGGCAATGAGAAGCAGCAGGAGGCGCGCCGGCAGTCCCCGGACCCGACCGGCCAAGACCCACAGTCCCGCCCCCACACCCAAAGTCACCAGAATCCCCCCGGCCTGGATCAGGGCAGTGCGCCAGCCGCCCAGCTCAGGCATGGAGAAGTACGCCACTCCTCCGAAGGGGTTGACGAAGAAGGCGTAGAACTGGCCGCCCAGAGCCCAGGCCAGGAGCCCGTGCCCCAAGGCTTCGTGCAGGAAGACGGTGGTGTACAGCGCCGCGGGAAAAGCCAAGGTGGTCAGGGCCAGGAAGGCCGGGCGCCGCCACCCGGGGGAAGAAGCCGCCTCGTGGCCCTCCGCTGCCTGCTGCACTGCTCTGGCTTCGTTCATGCTCTTCACTCCCGCCTGGTGGTCTCCATGGCCTGTCTCCGTCCCTGTTCCTTGTCCTGCACTCCCCATTCCCTGCGCCTTCACCGTGCCTGCACCGAGACGGTTACCCGCACAGTCCTGCTGCTGGCGCTGGTGTTCTCCAGCCACAGGCTGTAGTCCCCGGTGGTGTTGATGGAGACCGTCTCCTGGGTGAGGTAGCCGAAAGTCCCTCTGGCCAGCACCTGGCCGGAGGGGTCCTCAATGCGATAGTTCACCACCTCACCGCCCTGGCTCAGGGCCACCCCTGCCGAGGCCGAGACCTGGCTATCCAAGGGGATGACCAGCTTTACCACCTGCCTGGGGCCCAAGGTGAACTCCCTGGCGTGGTCCCCCGTGGCGAACTCCGGGAGGTGGTAAACAGTGGGCCCCGGCGTGGGCGTGGGAGAAGGGGTCGGCCCGGGCGCTCCGCCCTGCACAGGGGTGGGAGTGGCGGTGGGCGCGGGACCCGGAGGCGGACCCGTGCGAGCCTGGACGGAGGTGGTCAGCTTCACCGTCTTTCCTGCCACATTGGCCGAGTTGTCCAGTGCTATCACGTATTCGCCTGTGGCTTCAATGGCAAACTGTTCCTGGACAATATGTTCGTGAACCCCGGTCACGAGGATGCCGCCATCGGGGGCGACGACGTAGTACTCCAGAGGAGAGACCCCAGCCACGGTGGTGAGGTTGAAGGCCAGGCCGGCTGCCTGGGTGCTGTCACACGGGATGAAGAGAAGAAGGCCACCCCCGGGCGGAAGGATGAAGTCCTGGGAGTGGTCCCCCGTGCACCAGCCCTCTAGGCGCTGGCTGGTCACCTCCTGCTGAGGAGGGGTATCGGGGCTGTAGCCCTCCAAGGAGATGAGCAGGACCTGGTCCTGGGCCGACTGCCGGTTGTCGAAGAGGAAGGAGTACTCGCCGATTTGGGCAACCTGGAAGCCTCCCATGTGAGGGCCGCATAGAAGGGTCTCATCCAGCACCTGGTCAGTGGGGTCCAGGACGCCCATGGGCAGGGACTGAGGCCCTTGGATTACAGTAATGGTATAGCCCACCCAGGGCGTCGTCGCAGGGTCCAGCGCCAAGGACAGGTTAAGGGTCTGCCCCGCCGGCACCGTCAGGCTGGCCGTATGCAGACCAGGCTGCTCCAACTGGCTTACCAGCGCCGGGCTCCTGTCCAGGTCTATAGGGTTAGGGAACTGGACTCCCGGGCGCCCCCTGAGGCTCCAGGTGAGGAACAGGGTCTTCGGGCCTCCCGTCCTGTCCTCGATCTGCAACTGGTAGAGGCCCGAGAGCTCGGGGGTGAAATAGTCGTAGGCGATAGCATCCACCGTGCCGCTGGCGCCGACGGTCTCACCGTCGGGCCCTATCAGCCGCAACTCCACCTTCTGGTCGCCTCCCTGCACATTCAGGTCGTACCTCACCTGGCCCACCTGCGTCCTATCCACCAGCAGGCCGAGGGCCAGGGAACCCATGCTGGGCAAGTCGAAGCGGGCGTTGTGCTCCCCCAGGGAGGAAGCCGCGTCCACATCGCCCGGCTGGCAGTTCACGGCTCCCGGCCCAGGCTCTCCCTGCTCCTTCCGCACCCTGACCAGCACCGCCCCGGTGGCCGCGTTGTCGCCCAGGTCGAAGCCAGTGACGGTGAGGACGTACTCGCCGGCCGGGAGCGGTCCCTTCTTCAGTCTGGTATCCTTGACCAGTACAGGCTCCGTGATATCCAGGGGCTCCTGGCTGGGACTGTACAGGAAGGGCAGGAAAACCGAACCGGCCCGGGGCACCACGGCACCGATCCAGTCACCGCCGGTGTTGAAGCCCTGGACAAACTCGCCCGTGGCCTCGTCGTATATAAGGTAGGCCGTTTCCGGTTCGTAGTCCTTATCCTCCTGATAAAGGCCGAAGACCGCCCGCTGGCCCGGGCGCCACTGTACAGTAAAGACGGGCTGCGCCTTGGAGCCGTCGTCCAGGTACCAGCCCATCCCGTCGAAGACGTAGGAGTACCCGTTGGTAGTACTGTAGGTGCGCCGCTGCTCCTCTAGCCCGAAGAGGACGGTGGTCTGCCCTATAATTCCCGTGGTCCCTACCACAACGCCGGTCACCAGGGTCTCGTCGGTTACGGAGCCCGTCACCGTGGCCTTGTTCCGTTCCGGTATCACCTCCGCTACGTCAATCTGGGGCTGGGTGACTACGGGCGACGTCTTGTCCTGGTTCCCCGTGTTGGCCAGGGCCGAGATGAACTCCTGCCACTGGGTACCACGGATCCCTGTGAGCTGGCTGTAGGGCTCCCAGACATTGAAGGCGGAGGTGAAGACCGGCAGGTGCAGACTCAGGCCGCTGAGTTTAGTATCCCGGAAGCCGTCCCCCGTCACGGAGTATGGGACCGCCTTTGCGATAGCCGCTCTCAGGTCCGCCGCCTTCTGGGCAATACGCTGGTCCTTGGTGACCCTGGCCACGTTTTCCCCTAGGAGCCCCAGGTCGAAGACCAGGCCGGGTGAAGTGAAGTCTGAGCGGTAGAAGCCAGGCGTCTCCCAGCGCGCCTGGCCCACCACCTGGCCCAGGCGCAGCAGACGCTCGGCAACCTTCCCCTCGGTATCGGCCATGACGTAGCGGTTGAGCTCGGCGCTGAACCCCGACAGGGCTGATGCCACCTGGGACATCTCCCCCAGGTTGATCACGGAGAAGGTGGCGTACAGGGCCTCCGCGGGGGAGTACTTCTTGTAGAAGGCCAGGTAGCTGTCGGCCACGGCCTTGCCCAGGGCCTGGCCATCCATCCTGGGGTTCTGCTGGAGAGCACTCAGAAGACCGCTGTAGTCCCACCCAGGACCGGGCTCCACCTCCTCTGAGACCGCCAGGAACTTGGCGTAGGGCATGAGCTCCAGAGCAACCTCGGTGGAGGCCATGAGACACGCGTCGAACCCCAGGAACTCGAACTTGACCCCCGACCCCTTCAGGGCGCCGGCCAGAGCCGGCAGGCGCATGATGGAGCCCTTGCCGGCCGTCTCATCACCCCCGAAGCCCTTAAAGGCGCCGCCATGGTCCCATAGCACCAGGGCGTAGCGCTGGGCAGGGTAGGCGCGAACGGCCCACTGGATGAACTCCTGGAGCACTTTGGGGTCGTCGCTGTTGACCTCTCCCACATCCCCCAGCTCCCTGAGGGCCCCCTTCTCCACATAAAGGCGCTTGGCGGTGGTCCAGTCCGGCAGGCCCAGCACCCCCTCGGTGACCTCCGCGTCCTGCCGGCGGTCCGACTGGGCCACTATACGGACCTTGTCACTGGAGCCGACGCTGGCCATCTCCTCCAGGTCCTTCAGACCGTCCCACTCTAGGTTGTTATCCGCTACCTGGTACACCAGCACCGTCCATTCGGCCCGGGCCGCCGGTGGCGGCTGAGTCGGCGTTCCCGTGGAATTGGGCGAGGGCCCGTTGCAGGCCATCACCAGGACAACCACCCAGACCAACGGGCTGGCTAGAAGCAGACGTTTAATTGTCAAAGGGTCACCTCCATAGGAGTTGACGTGTCTCCAGGTCTTGGCAAGTGCAGCCACAGGCGGCGCACATCCACGCAGCTCCACACCAGAAGGGCAACGTAGGCAGCCCAGACCGCCACAGTCCATCCCAACGCTATGCTCCGGAACAGGTCGGGATCGAACTGGGGATTCACAAACCCAATCACTACTGCCGCCACGGCCAAGGACGGCCAGGCCAGGTAGATAAGGGCGACACCCGGGACCAGGAAACGCATGCCCCGGGACCACATGCCCAGGTACCCGTGCCCCAGGCCCAGGAGGGTGAACAGCCCTCCACCGGCGGCCAAGCCCACGGCCAGCCAGAGCGTCCTAGGCCGGGGTAGCCGCGCGCCCCTCGCCTGGGTGGAGGTTAGGGTAGTGAGGCCAGAGAGGCCAGGGGGCGGCATCCGCCACAGGTCCAGGCACTGCCAAAGGAAGAAGGCCCCATAGGCCAGAAGGCCCACCAGGGCCGCAGCCACTGGTAGCCCAAGGGAAGGGTCGTGCTCCTGGTGAGGCCTGATAACGGCAATGGGGACCAGGAGAATGGAAGAGCCTATGGCCAGTCCGTACAGGGAACCCAACCCAAGGAGGAGAAAAGCGGCGCCCCGGCGCCTCATCCCTAGGTAGAAGTGGCCAATCCCCAGGATGGTTATGGTGCCAAAGACGATCGCCAGTGCCAGGGCCCACTTGCGGCTTCGATTATTCCTCACAGAGAGGCTTCCAGTCGCTTTTCAGCACGAAGACGTTCAGACCACGGGGACGTTTTCATTCCGGCGGCCTTCATGACTTAGCGGACCACGTCACGATGGATATGGTGTACATATATGCCAAGTATAATACTGCCATAGGTACTGAATCAATCACACAAATGGGGAATAGTACGAAATACCTACTTCCCACTCCTTGACTCTACGCCGAATCCCAGAGCGCCCATGGCCAGCGGCGAGCGGCCTCTACACAGGCCATTGCGCCTCGTCCCCAAGCGCCGAACAGGCCCAGCGTTAGGAGGGGAGCCACTCCCCAGGCCCTACCCCCACCGGTGGGATTCTTGTCTGTAACAGGCCGAGGCAGTACTATAGCTGACGTTTGGGAGAGCCCCCTGGTACCAGGCTCTGGTGAGCCTCTTGCGCCCAAATCAACACCGGAAAGGAGACCAATGACCAGCAAGGAGATCCCACGCCCCCCTAAGGACTTGATCGAGAAGCTCTACCAGGTAAGCAGCGCCACCGCCTGCGGCATCCTCTTCCGCCTGGGTATCCGCGATACCTTCATACAAGGCCCTGTCTGCCATACGCCCGGCGCCAAGGTGGTGGGCCCCGCCCTGACCCTTCAATTCATGCCCAAGCGGGAAGACGTCTGGGGCGAGACCGAGTACTCGGACCCGGAAAAGCACCTCCACAGGCACGTCCTCTACCAGACCCAACCCGGCGACGTGGTAGTGGTGGACGTCCGCGGGGAGATGCGCACAGGCTGTTTCGGCGAGATGATGCTGACCTATTTCAAGGCCAAGGGAGGCATCGGGGTAGTCATCGACGGGTGTATCCGTGACTCCGGGTACGCAAAGAAGCTGGGGCTGGGCCTCTGGCTCAAAGGCGTTACCCCCAACTTCCACACCCAGACCACCGTCTTCCCCTTCGCCTATAACGTCCCCATCGCCTGCGGCGGCGTGCTGGTGCTTCCGGGAGACATCATCATAGCCGACGACGACGGCGCCGTGGTGGTGCCCGCCAGCCTGGCAGAAAAGGTGCTGGAGCAGGCCAGCGAGCACGAGGAGTGGGAGGAGTTCAGCCGCATGAAGCTCCAGCAGGGCGGTGACCTGCGCAAGTACTACCCCCTCAACGAGGAGGCCCAGAAGGAGTACGAGCAGTGGCGGCGCAGGCATGCCAAGAAGGGCGGCTAGCCCAACGCTGGGCCTGCCTGTAAACTCGGCCCCGGGTGTGCCCAGCCCTGGCCCGCGGGACCCGGAGGAAGCTATCCACACCCAAGGGCCCACCCAGGGGCGGTATATGGCCCTTCACCCCGTCCGTTGACATGCTCACCAGAACGTAAGTACAATCGAGCATCCTCATCCCGCACCGCAAGGAGGGCTAGGCCTTGGCAGTGCTACCGCCCGTCCAGGAACATTATGGCCACCTGAAGAACCTCATCGGGGGCAAGTTCGTCCCGCCCCAGGACGGCCAGTACCTGGCCGTGGAGGACCCTGCCACCACCCAGACCATCGCCCACGTCCCCCTCTCCTCTCGCGCCGATGTCCAGCGCGCGGTACAGGCCGCCAAAGAGGCCTTCCCCGCCTGGCGAGAGACTCCTCCCCTAGAGCGCGCCCGCTACCTGTTCAAGCTCAAGGCCCTCATGGAGGAGCGCTTCGAGGAGCTGGCCCGCATCATCACCCAGGAGAACGGCAAGACTATAGCCGACTCCCGGGGCGAGGTCCGCCGGGCCATCGAGAACGTGGAGGTCGCCTCGGGCATCCCCTCGCTGATGATGGGCTACGGGTTGGAGGACGTGGCCCGCGGCATCGACGAAGACTGTGTCCGGCAACCCCTGGGTGTCTTCGGCGTCATAGGCCCCTTCAACTTCCCCCTTATGGTGCCCCTGTGGTTCATCCCCTACGCCATCGCCTGCGGCAATACGGTGGTGGTCAAGCCTTCGGAGCAGGTGCCCATCTCCCAGACCCGGTTTGCCGAGCTGGCCCAGGCAGCCGGCCTTCCGCCCGGGGTGCTTAACGTGGTCCACGGGGCCAAGGAGACCGCCGAGGCCCTCCTAGAGCACCCAGACGTTCAGGGCATATCCTTTGTAGGCTCCACACCCGTGGCCAGATATGTGTACGCCAGGGCATCGGCCACGGGCAAGCGGGTCCAGTGCGGTGGCGGTGCCAAGAATTTTCTGGTAGTGATGCCTGACGCTCCAATGGACCCCACTGTGGACAATATGATGGGCTCTATCTTTGGCGCTGCCGGGCAGCGTTGCCTGGCCGGATCCGTGGTGGTGCCCGTGGGAGAGGCCCACACCCCAGTGCGAGAGCGGCTGGTGGAGGCGGCCTCCAGTCTAAGGGTGGGCTGCGGCCTGGACGAGTCCGTGCACATGGGGCCCCTGGTCTCCCAGCGCCATATGCAACGAGTCCTGGGCTATATCGAGCAAGGGCTCCGCGAGGAGGCCCTGCTGGTCCTGGACCGGCGCTCCGCCCGACAGCAGGCCCAGCTCCCCGGCTACTTCGTCGGGCCCTGCGTCTTCGACCGCGTACAGCCCACCATGACCATCGCCAGGGAAGAGATTTTTGGGCCGGTGGCCAGCATTGTCACCGCCAGCAGCCTGGACCAGGCCATCGAGTACATCAACGCCTCGCCCTACGGCAACGCCGCCAGCATATTCACCTCCAGCGGCCGGGCCGCCCGCGAGTTCAAGTACCGCGTCCGGTGCGGCAACATCGGCATCAACGTGGGCGTCGCCGCCCCCATGGCCTTCTTCCCCTTCGCCGGCATGAAGGACTCCTTCTTCGGCACCCTCCACCCCCAGAGCCGCGAGGTCATCGACTTCTTCACCGACCGCAAGGTGGTCATCAGCCGCTGGTTCTGACACCAACCCCGACGCGTCCGGCGTCCCTCACCCCGGCCCTCTCTTCCTAGGCCGGGGTACACTCTGGTAGGGCCCGCCCTGCAGCAGGGTGCGCCCTGCACCCCCAGTTTGGCCACTGTGCTCCAGGTAGGATGGTGGAGCAGGAAGATCAGGCGCGGGCCCGGAGACTGCCTTGGGGGTCAGGGGGCGGGGCCAGGGGTGCAGGGGACAAGGGCTCGCCCTTGACCCACACTTCCCTGAGGTGGTCAGTGAGAGTATGTGACCAGGGAAGATGAAGAGTGGGTGCAGGGCGTGCCCTGCCAGGGTACATCCTGCCGGGGCGCCACCTGGTGCACGGCGCCTTCCGCCGGAAGATAACACCACGGGCTGGACTAACCGATGGGGGTCGAGACCGAAGCCGCTGCTAGACCAGGTGGACCGTCACCAGCACTATGACAGAGATGCCCAGCGCCAGCTTCACAGCACCCTTGGCGGTGGTCAGACTCCACACCAGGCCCAGGAACGTTCTATCTTCCTCGGCAGGATCATAGGCGATGGACCTGACCTTCACTCTCAATGGGTGCGACATAGCCCCAATATCCCACCAGCCGATCGCTGCGTAAATGGGCCATTTGGACTATTCCCAAAGACTAATCAAGGCACCCTACCACAGCCCACCTCCCTCACCCTGGCGGCGGATGGCCCCTTATGGCCAGAACACGACAAGGACTTCCTTCCAGCCCGCGCAGGGGCAGCGGCGCCACCACCATTAGGTCCCCGTCCCGCACCAGGCGCCCCTTTTCCACATCTAGATTGGTAGCCAGCCACAGCCCGGCCTTCAGCAGGGCACTGGTAGCCTCGTAGCCCCCTCCCTCCCCATCAACGGGGCCAGCAAAGGCGAGGAGCGGCCTGCCCCAGGACACTAGCTCGCCAACGGCCTCGGGCGAAAGGCCCTCCTGAGGGGTGAGCAGTAGAGGCAGCGAGCCGTGGGCCCTGGCCCTGGAGCGAAAGGGGACCAGAAGCCTGGCCGTGGCCAACCCATGCCCGCTGACGTCCACCACCACAGCTCGGCCCACCAGAGCACTGACCGGAAGGTCGGTCACCGTGGAGCCACCAGCGTGGAAGTGGGAAGGTGCATCCACGTGGGTCCCAGTGTGGACACCCATTCTCAGCAGGGTCACCTGGAAGGGGCTGACGAAGCCCCCCACCCTCTGGCCAATGCGGACCCAGGGCTCCATACTGGGGGCAGGGTCACTGTAGCCCTGGGGACCGCGGAAAGGCTCCATGCCCTCGTCCAGCACCAAGCTCAGGTCGATCACCTCCACCACCTCACCCCCGCAGTTGAAGTACGCTCGGCGCCCGGCATCGGGGCAAGCCCCCGCCGGGTGAAGTCCCGGCCAGGATGTCCATCCTCACAGCACCTCCTCTGGTGTGGAACCCCTTAGGCGGGTAGTATAACACCCCAGGACCTCCGCCCCGTAAGCACTCCCCAGCCCACGGCCTGTATAATAGAGCCGAGGGCATAAACTGGAGCTTAGCGTTGGCCGACGCCACGGTGCTGGTCATTGAAGACGAAGAGAACCTCCTGGAGGCGCTGAAGTACAACCTGGCGCGGGAGGGGTACAGGGTTGAGACGGCTACCGACGGCGAGACGGGCTTGGCCCTGGCCCGCCGGGTCAAGCCCGATGTTATCCTCCTGGACATCATGCTGCCCAGGCTCAGCGGCCTGGATGTGTGCCGCATCCTGCGCCGCGAGAACAATGTCCCCATCCTGATGCTCACGGCCAAGGGCGAGGAGGTGGACCGGGTGGTGGGCCTGGAGCTGGGCGCAGACGATTATGTCACCAAGCCCTTCAGCATGCGTGAGCTCATGGCCCGCGTCCGCGCCATGCTCCGGCGCTCCCAGCTAGCCCAGGGGGCTCAGACCCACCCCGAGGCCAGCCAGTCCCTCAAGGCCGGAGACCTGGAGCTGGACCTCAAGAGCCACACCGCCCGCCTGGCCGGCTCCCCCCTGGAGCTCAAACCCCGCGAGTTCGAGCTGCTGGCCCTGCTCATGGCCAACCGCGGCAGGGCCTTCACCCGTGACCAGATCCTGGAGCGCCTCTGGGGCCACGACTTCGTGGGCGATGCCCGCACCGTGGATGTCCACATGCGCTGGCTCCGCGAGAAGATCGAGGCTGACCCCAGCAGGCCCAAGCGTATTATCACCATCCGTGGAGTAGGCTACCGATTCGAAGGCTGAAGCTACCACACTCCCTTCAGTGGCGCATAGCCCTGGCTTACACCGCCCTCATCTTCGTCACCATGGGCGCCGTAAGCCTGTACCTGGTGGACTTTGTCCGTGATACCTATATCTCGGACCTGAACGAGAGGCTGGCCCACGAGGCCAGCCTCCTGGCCGAGACCACCAGCCCCCTCTTTCGCGGCTCCCCAGACACCACCTCCATCCGCACTGTCAGCTCGCGTATCAGCGAGATAACCAGCGCCCGTGTCACCATCATCGCTAGGGACGGCACCGTCCTGGCGGACACCTGGGAGGACCCCGCTGCCATGGAGAACCACGCCCGCCGGCCGGAGGTCCAAGCCGCCCTCAGGGGCGGCACGGGACAGGCGACGCGTGTCAGCGGAACCGTGCGCCAGGAGCTGCTCTACACCGCCGTGCCCATCAGGCTGGATGGCTCCATCGTGGGCGTGGCCCGGGTAGCTTTGCCCACCTCCCGGGTCCAGGCCAACGTCAACCGCATCGTGGCCACGGTGGCCCTTTCGGGCCTGGTGGTCACCACCATGTCCGTCGCCCTGGCCTTCTTCCTGGCCGGCCGCACCTCCCGCTCCATCCGCTCCGTGGCCGACAGCGCCCGCCGCCTGGCCGCCGGTGACCTGGAGCACAGGGTCCAGGCCCTGGCCCCTGACGAGACTCAGGAGCTGGCCGAGGCGTTCAACAAGATGGCTGTCTCTCTTCGCGACATGGTCCGGGACCTGGCCACCGAGCGCAACAAGCTCTCCGCCGTGCTGGAGACCATGGCCGATGGCGTGGTCGTCATAGACTCCGACGGCCAGGTGGTGCTTATGAACAATGCCGCCGAGGCCCTCCTAGGTGCACGGCAACCCCACACCACCCAGCCCCGACGGTTCATGGACATGGTCCAGGACTACGAGCTCCAGCGCCTGGTGTCCACCTGCCTGAAGACCCGCCAGCGCCAGCACGGGGAGGTGGAGCTGCTGCGTCAGCGTCGCTTCCTCAGCGCCATCGCTACCCCCCTGGCCGACAACGGCTCCACCGGCGTGCTCCTCACCCTCCACGACCTCACCCGCATGCGGCAGGTGGAGACCACCCGCAAGGAGTTCGTCAGCAACGTGTCCCACGAGCTGCGCAGCCCCCTGGCCTCCATGAAGGCTGTGGTGGAGACCCTGGAGAACGGCGCTCTGGAGGACCCCGCTACAGCCCGGGACTTTGTCCAGCGGGTACACCGGGACATTGACCGCATGACGGCCATGGTAACGGAGCTGCTGGAGCTCTCCCGCCTAGAGAGCGGCCAGGTGCAACTCCAGCCCCAGCCCCTGGAGCTCTGGCCCCTGGTGGAGGAGGTGCTGGCCCAGTTCCAGACCGCCTCCCAGGCCAAGGACATCTCCCTACAGGCCACCCTGCCCGAGGGGCTTCCCCAGGTCATGGCTGAGGAGGAGAAGCTGCGCCAGGTCCTGGTGAACCTTTTGGACAACGCCATCAAGTTCACGCCTGGCCCAGGCTCCATCACCATCTCCGCCACCAAGAAGGGCCGCCTGGTGGAGGTCAGTGTCAGAGATACCGGTATAGGCATCCCGCCGGAGCACCTCCCCCACATCTTCGAGCGCTTCTACAAGGTGGACCGGGCCCGCCGCGACGGCGGGGCCGGCCTGGGCCTGGCCATCGTCAAGCACATCGTCCAGGCCCACGGGGGAGAGGTGCGGGTGGAGAGCCAGGAAGGCGCCGGCAGCACCTTCTACTTCACCGTGCCCACAGCCCCCTGAGAACGTCCTAGGGCTGGCCCAGGGCCGAGACCCTCCGTAGTCCCCGACAATGGGGGACACGCTGCTAGGGGGACATACCGCCGAATGAGTCCGGCACCTTCAGGTACCCTCACAGAGGGGTATCCCCAGGGGTGCAGGGGGCGCTATCCCCTGCTAGGGATATCAGGGGAGAATCCCCAAGGGCTCGCCCCTGACCCACACTTCGCTGAGGTGGTCACTAAGGGTATGTGACCAGGGAAGGCACACAGTGGGTGCAGGGCGTGCCCTGCCGGTTGGGTGGGTCGAACACGATCCTTCTTGGGTGCCGAAAGTGCGGTTACACGGCAGTGCCCTCACAAGGACGAATGGCTGATAACAGGGGAGCGCAGAGGGGCCTAGCCCCTCTAGTGGGGGTTTGGGGGTATCCCCTGAACGCCCCGAGGGCGGGTGGGTGGGTCTAACACACCCCTTCTTGGGTGCCGAAAGTGCGGCTACATGGTAGTGCCCTTACAAGGACCAATGGCTCACAACAGGGGGAGTGCAGAGGGGGCAGCCCCCTCTGCTAAGGGTACCAGGGGAGAATCCCCAAGAGCTCGCCCTTGACCCACACTTTCCTGAGGTGGTCAATGAGGGTATGTGACCAGGAAAGGTGAAGAGTGGGTGCAGGGCGCGCCCTGCACCCTGCCCGATGGGATAGCCTAACACTCCATCCTGGGTGCCCGCAGGCGAGCCCGGGGTCGAGGCTGCGGCCGTGACCCTGACTGGCCCCTATGGGGCACCCATCCATTCTGAAAAAGTTCAGATAGATATGAGACAGTAGGCGTGGAAAAGTAGAAGCAGAAGGGGCCACACTTCTGGGTGAGAATAGACCAGAAAGGAGGTGGCCC
>DAOUBE010000221.1:0-7448 GCA_034432835.1 Dehalococcoidia bacterium
GGGCCACCTCCTTTCTGGTCTATTCTCACCCAGAAGTGTGGCCCCTTCTGCTTCTACTTTTCCACGCCTACTGTCTCATATCTATCTGAACTTTTTCACGAGGGGGTTGGCGTCCAATATACCTGCGGACTCGTTGTTCTGCTCATCGGGAATCTGGGCACCATGGGGCGATACTTTGGGACTGGGTGGGAACCTTCCATCTATCCTGCACCTCCCACCCACATCTTCCCCCCATGAATGGGGTAAGCACTGCGCAGTCCATACACGCCACACATCACCAGGTGGGATTTCCCAATACCAAGGCTCCGAAGTATGATGGGCTGAGGAGTTGCTTGTAGTGCTTCATACCCGGATGTGGCCACGGCTTTTCCTCCCATAGGCGTTTTGATCGATGCTTCTCTTTGAAGCAAGGCGACCCGGGTCAGGAGGCGCTGGGGTAGGCTGGGTCTGGGCGCCAGGGATACCAGCGTTATACAAGGCTACACCGGTGGACAGCAGCCGCACCTCTTTTTACCAAACGTTACGCAGAGAAGGCTAGACCGTTCCGCCTATAGCCTCGGGCCAGACCTTTGCTGCCCTCCCTCCACAAGGCAGCCTGCGGGGGCTATACTGTTGGGCTGACGAAAACGCAGCAGTGAGGTGATGCCGTGGCTGTGCAGTACACCGTCCAGGCCATCAAGGTAGGCGAATCGGTAGTCCCCGGCCCCGAGGTCTTCTGGATGGAGGCCTGGGACAAAAAGGAGACTCTCTGGTTCATGATGTTCCTTATCCAGGGTGGAGGTAAGAACGTCCTGGTGAACACCGGCGTGCCCCAGGACCTGACGGAGCTGAACCGGGCCTGGATGGGCTTCTTCGGCTTCCCCGAGGCCCAGATGAAGCGCACCGAGGAGGAGCGGCCTCAGAATGCCCTGAAGCGCTTTGGCCTGACCCCCGACGATATCCAATACGTCATCCTGACGCCCCTCCAGGCCTACGCCACGGCCAACGTCACCCTCTTCCGTAACGCCCAGATATGTATCTCCCGCAAGGGCTGGATCGAGGACTTCCAGGCACCCTGGTACCCCCTTCACGTCCCACGACACCTGCGCATACCACGAGATGTGAACGACTACCTCCAGAATGAGGGCTGGGAGAAGCTGCGCCTGCTGAAGGACGAGGACGAGGTGCTGCCCGGTATCACTACCTTCTGGGCCGGGGTGCACCACCGCTCCTCCATAGCCGTGTGCGTCAACACGGCCAAGGGGAAGGTCATCATCACCGACTCCTTCTTCAAGTATCCCAACGTGGAGCAGGGGAAGTACCTGGGGGTGGGGGAGAGCATCCTTGAGGCGGCGGTGACCTACCAGCGCCTGCGCCGGGAAGGGGATATCCTGGTGCCCATATACGACCCCGAGGTGTTCCGGCGTTTCCCCAACGGAAAGATCGCCTAGGCCGTGCCCTGCCCATCTTGGAGATAGCTTAAGGAGGATGTGAGGATGGTGGGGTGCTGGTGTGCCCCCTGTCAGCGCCTGTTGCCGCTAAGTATCGCACGGGCGGCGGGTTGCGACCCGCTGCGGCTGTTCCCTGCCAGCGGCACCCATAGGCCGTTGGTTGAGAACACGGCCCTATCTCTCGACCGGTTCCGGCCGTGCTGGGTGGGGTCTCCCTGCCAAAGCTATGCGTTCTATTTTTCGGCCTAGACCCGCCGTCACAGAGGAGGAGTTCCGCCAGGCCTTCCGCTGGCTCCAGCGGGAGGTGGCGCTGACGGCCATAGCCGGCACGGTCATAGGGGCCGGCAGTGGCATCCTTACGGCCTACGCTCTGGCCCTGGGGGCCACCAACGTACACATAGGGCTGCTGGCGGCCATCCCATTCATCTCCGCCCTGCTTCAACTACCCACGGTGCTGCTGGTGGAGCGGTACCGGCTGCGCAAGCTCATCGCCGTCACGTCCTGGCTGGCTTCCAGGCTGGTGTGGTTTCCCGTGGCCCTCATCCCCTTGTGGCTTCCGGTCCCCAGCGGCCGGGCGGTGGATGTGATGATTGGCTTGGTGGCGGTCTCCTATCTGCTTATAGCTATAACCAACACCGCCTGGAGCTCCTGGATGAAAGACCTGGTGCCGTCCAGGATTCTGGGCTCCTACTTTGCCAGCCGGTTCTCCTTGGCCACCCTGGCGGCGGCTATATCGGGGCTGGTCTTTTCCTTCTTCGCCGAGCGCTGGCGGAGCTTCGCCCCAGGGCAGCCGGCCATCAACGGCTACGTCATCGTCTTTAGCGTGGCCGCCGTGGTCAGTGTGCTGGACATCATGGCTACCCTGCCCGTGCCCGAACCGGCCATGGTCCGCCCTTCCAACGGCGCCCGGTCCATCGCCCGGTCCATCCTGGAGCCCTACGGCCGGCGCCAGTCCCGCACCCTGGCCCTGTTCCTGTTCTTCTGGGGCCTGGCTTCCAACCTGGCCACCCCCTTCTTCGCCGTGTACATGCTGGTGGGACTGAAGTTTGCCCTCACCACGGTGATGATGCTCACCATCCTGAGCCAGATGGTTATCGTGGTCTTCCTCAAGGCGTGGGGCCCGGTGGTGGACCGGTTTGGGAGCAAGGCGGTGCTGTCCATAGCTGTGCCGCTATACATGGCCGTGGTCCTGGGATGGGTCTTTGTGGGGATGCAGGGGCGCTACTTCATGACCATACCTTTGCTGGTGGTGCTGCACGTCCTGGCGGGGATAGCCACCGCAGGGGTGAACCTATGCGCTACCACCATTATGATGAAGCACGCCCCCACGGAGAAGTCCACGCCCTACCTGGTAAGCTTCAGCCTGGCGGTGAACACCGGTGCGGGGCTGGCCCCGGTCTTCGGAGGTGTCCTGGCCGACTTCTTCTCCTCCCGGGAGTTGTCCCTGGCCCTGACCTGGCGCAGCCCCGATGCCACCCTGGCTGCGCCGGCCTTTATCCTCTCTGGCTTCGACTTTGTGTTCATCATCGCCTTCGTCCTGGGGCTTCTGGCGGTGAACTTTCTGGCCTACGTGGTGGAGGAGGGCGAGGTGAGGCGGGAGGTGGTCCTGGACCAGATGATGGGCCACGCCCAGGCGGTGGTGCGGGGCATCAGTATGGCGCCGGGTATGCGCCTGGTGGTCTATTATCCCTACGTCTTCCTGAAGCACGTGCCTGGCCTGGGCACCTTCTTGGCCATCGCCTTGCGGCAGGCGGCAGAGCTTCTCCGGGAGGCCGTTAGCTGGCCCGTCGGCGTGGTGGATATGGCCTCTAGGCCCCTCCAGAGCACCTTGCGGGCTCTGGTGACCCTGGTGCCCCGTCCCGCCGCCGGCCGGGACTGGCGCTCCTTAGCCTCCGAGGCCGTGCAGGCCGCCGTCCTCGCCGCTATCAACCACCACGGCGAGGTGGGGCGAGTGGTGCGCACCGCCGTGGCCAGCACCCTGGTGGGCCAAGGCAGGACGGCCCCCAACCTCCAGGACCTGTTCTGGGCAGCGGGTTACGGGGCTTGCCAAGCGGCGAAAGAGACCGGGATAGACTTGACAGTGGCGGCGGAGAGCGCCGTGGCCGGGGCCAGGGACTACGCCGCCCTCGGCGGCCTGGACGAGCAGTCGGCGGCCAGTGGCGCTGCTCAGGGCTTCCTGGAGGCGGCCAAGCAGCTAGACCCATCCAGCCAAGACAGCGTCAGGAAGGCCCTCTTGGGCGTAGGCCCCACCGAGAGGAAGGGTGGGGCAGACTAGCCACCCGTGTCCTGGGCTCATCTCTGGTAAACTGTCCCCACTGGGACGCCCTGTCCCCATTTCGCCTCGGGAGATTATTGTGGACGAGAGGGAGTTTCTCTGCTTGAACGAGGAGGCCAGAGGGGTCTGGGACCAGAACGCCGCCTACTGGGATGAGTGTATGGGCGACCAAGGGAACGCCTTTCACAGGATGCTAGTCGCGCCGGCCCAGGAGCGCCTGCTGGCCCTACGGCCAGGCGAGCGGGTGCTGGAGGTCGCCTGCGGCAACGGCCAGTTCGCCCGTAGGATGGCCAGCCTGGGCGCGCGGGTGGTGGCCTGTGATTTCTCCCAGGAGATGGTCCATCGCGCCAAGATGAGGACCAGGGAAGAGGCTGACCGTATCGAGTATAGGGTGGTGGACGCCACCAGCCGGGAGCAACTGCTGGCTCTGGTACCACGCACCTTCGATGCGGCGGTGTGTGGCATGGCCATCATGGACATGGCCGCCATCGAGCCGCTGGTATCCTCCCTTGGCGTGCTGCTAAAGTCCGGGCACCCCTTCTGCTCTCTGCTATAATGGCACCGCCTTCTATACCACCAGAGGAGAGTGCCCATGGCCGATCGCGCAGCGCTGAAGAAGCGTCTTCAGGCGGGGGAGACCGTCTTTGGCCCCTTCGCCATCGTTCCATCGCCCACCCTCATCGAGACCCTGGGCCACGCGGGCATGGACTTCGTCATCATAGACACTGAGCACGGCCCTATAAGCATCCAGACGGCGGAGGACCTGTGCCGGGCTGCCCAGGGGGTGGGCGTGGCCCCCATCGTACGGGTGGGGGAGAACCACCCCTGGCTGATCCTGCGCGCCCTAGACATAGGGGCGGCGGGGGTCCAGGTACCCCAGATAACCACCAAGGAGGAGGCCGAGGCTGTGGTGCGGGCGGCCAAGTACGCCCCCCTGGGCCAGCGAGGTCTGTCGGTGTTCACCCGCGCAGGGGACTACGACGGCCGCCGCGGGACGGACTATACCCGCCAGGCCAACGAGGAGACCCTGGTCATAATCCACATCGAGGGTGTGGAAGGGGTGCGCAACCTGGACCAGGTGCTCACGGTGAAGGGCCTGGATGTGATATTCCTGGGCCCCTACGACATCTCCCAGTCCCTAGGCATACCCGGCCAGGTGGAGGACCCGCGGGTGGAGCGGCTGCTGCGGGAGGCGTCGCGCAAGGCCCGGGACGCCGGCATGGCCGTAGGCTCCTACGCCAAGGACGTGGCCTTTGCCAAGAAGCTCATGGCCATGGGCGTTCAATACGTCTCCATACTGGTGGACGCTACCATATACCTGTACGCCTGCCGAGACATCATGAAGCAGGTCAAGGAAAAGTAGCTCCCGCGGCGGGGCCAGCCTGTGGCCCTCCAACTTGGGCCTAGCGCGCCCTGGGGACAGTCCCCGCGGGCGTGATGCCGAGGATGTAGTGGTAGTGGAAGGAGAGCTTCTTGCCGGGGCTGCCCTCCGGCTCCACGAACACCACAAGGCCGTCGGCGGCCTCGATAACACCAGTTATCTGCCCTGTCACCAAGGGCCCTCCCTCCACCCCTGGGGACAGTTTCAGTGTCACGTGCTGTCCCAGGTGCTTTCTGACCTCTTCTGGCTTCATGCCGTGCCTCCTGCTGGGGTAAACCGACTGTTGGGCATGGACAGTACGCTAGTATGGCTGGAGGCGAGGCCGGAATCAAGGGCCTGGTAGTACGGGCGAGCCAGGCCTTCCCCTTGCCGCATGGTGGGGCGAGGCTGCGGGCAAAGAGGGTTCTCTTCTTGCACAGGGGCGGGCCTTGGGCCATGGGGCTCTCTACTAAGCGACAGGGCCTAGACCAGGCTCTGCACCTCGTGCACATCCCCTAGGGCGAGGGTGATCCCCATGGCCTCGTGGGACTTGCACACGGCGTCCGCGCTGGGGGCCTCCGTCAGGCACCAACCCTGTCCGGCGTTGGACAGGAAGACGTTGAGGGGCTTGACGCCGAACTGGTCCTTCTTGCCTGCCTTGACACTCTGGGTCATCTGCTGCATCACCTGCGGGGGCAGGTTGGGCAGCCTGGCGTGGTGGTCCAGGTACTTGGGCATGTTTACCTCCTTACGGGCAGTTTCCTGTGGGGCTAGCTGTAAGCTGGCCCGCCCCCTGTGCAAGCCCTTGTCTCTCATGGCTGTGACAGGCACCCTCTGGGCGCGGTAAAGGCAGACCTCATCCCTCCTTTAGGGCGTCTGAAAGGGAGATCTTGTCTGTTGCCCTGCTTAGCGGGGCTCACTTTTCACCAGGCCAATGATGTTGCCTTCGGGGTCTGAGAAGAGGGTGAAGGTAACCATGTTAGGTATGGTGGTGACGGGCATCACCGTCTTTCCGCCCAGCTTTTGCACCTTGTCCAGGTATGTCTGAGGGTTGTCCACCTCTACGTAGAAGGTCACCAGGTTGTTGCCGCCTTCGGCGCCACCGATGCCGCCGTTGATGCCGCCCGCCTTGGTATCCACCACGCCGTAATTCATGGGGTTGTTGGCGTTGATATGCCAGTCGAAGAGATTCTGGTAGAAATCCTGTAGCTTCTTGGGCTGTTGGGACCGGATCTCCCAGTGAACGACGGGGTTAGGCATCTGCTCCCTCCTTTGTGCAAGATTCGGCCGACCGGGGAGATTAAATGATGGGGACTGGGGAAGGCTCTCCTGGTTTACCCCGTGTGTCCCATAGTGCCCGAGGCCCAGGGGTCCGGTCCGGGGTCTCGCCCCTCGGCCCTAGTGACCAGACGGGACAGGTAGTGCTGCCAGCCGGCGGCGTGGAGCTCCCGCAAGGGGTCGGGCAGGCCCATGTGGCGCAGCCGCAGGATGGTAGCGTCGCCGTCGGGGGTCAGGGTGACCTCCACGGTACTGGAACCTGGTGGGAGAGGGCTGCCGTCGCCCTCCCAGCCCCAGGTGAAGACGATCCTGGTGTAGGGGACTACCTCCACGAAACGGCCAAAGACTACGTCGTGCCCGTTCATGTCCACACGGTAGATCCCCCAGGCTGGGGGTCCAGTTGGGCACTTATACCTTTCCAGAGGGTCATCTTCTTGGGGTCGGTGAAATAGGAGAAGACGGTCTCCGGCCGTGCAGCGATGCGGACTACCCGCTCTAGGACATCACCCTCTTCTGTGGTCAATTGGGGGACCTCCGTTCTTCGGCCTCGGCGGCCTGGGCCAGCGCCTGGAGGGCGTGGTCCCAGAACTGCTCCAGGTAGCTGCGGAGCTCGGCTAGGCTCTCGGGGCGCGCTCGGTATAGGCGGCGGCGCCCCTCTCTCCGCTCCACCACCAGGCCGGCGGCCTTGAGGGTGGCCAGGTGCTGGGAGATGGCTGGCCGCGTCACGTCGAAGTGGGCAGCGATCTCGTTCACGGAGAGCTCTCTGGCGTAGATGAGGCGCAGAATCTCCCTTCGTCGGGGCTCTGCGATGGCCTGTAGCGCCTTTTCCATGGCGCCGTATGTTAGCATAAACTTACGTAAGTGTCAACTAACCTTTTGCTACCTTTTCTGTCCCAATGGGGGTCGCCCGTCCAAGGAAGGACCCCTCCAACGCCGTAAAAAGGGAGGGGCAGAGCCTTCTGCACACCCTCTTTTTTCCGCAGCCCCATCCCTCCCTTCCGGGGGAGTGAAAAAGTTCAGATAGATATGAGACAGTAGGCGTGGAAAAGTAGAAGCAGAAGGGGCCACACTTCTGGGTGAGAATAGACCAGAAAGGAGGTGGCCC
>DAOUBE010000222.1:0-21053 GCA_034432835.1 Dehalococcoidia bacterium
CCAGATAAGGGGCAATTTGAGGAGTGGCTGAAGAAGACAGGGTGGAAATTCAACGGGGTATATGGGGTGAACCTGATTCATGAGGCTGGCTCCATCTGGCCCGTGTAGCCATGGCTTAGTGGGTCTCACGGGATGCTCTACCATGGGGCCGCGTAAACCTTTCAAGGAGGGAGTCTGATGGTGCAAGTTGACGTGCCGAGACTGGTGGAGGAGGCTGTGGGTAGAGGTGGCAGGTGGACGTTGCTGCTGGTTACAATGCTCGTTGGGCTGGCTGTAGGCCTGGCCTGTGCCCCTGCCGCTACCCCAACACCCACGGCCACCGCGACGAGAGCTGCGGCGACCCCTACTCCTACCGCGACGTCCCAGGCCATAGCTACCGCGACACCAACCCCTACCCGGGCATCCCCCTCGCCGACGCCTACCCGGCCCAAGCAAGCCGGCACCCTGGTGGTGGCGGTAAGTGGCATAGGCACATCGCCCAGCGGACTCCCCAGGGACTGCCCCCAGTGCGAGTTCCTTACCAACGCCTCGGTGCAGGACGTGCTGCTGCGCTCGGCATGGAACGAGTCCCATGACCTGGTGGTGGAGCCTGCTCTGGCCGAGTCCTGGACTCTGGCCCCTGACGGCTCCTACACCGACTTCAAGATCCGCAAGGGCGTCCAGTTCCACAACGGCTGGGGTGAGTTGACCGCCGAAGACGTGGCCTGGACCTATAACGAGGTCATAGCCCCCGAATCGGTCCATGCCACCAAGTCCGAAGCCCTGGATGCCCTAAAGCCCGGCTCCAAAGTGGAAGTGGTCTCCCCGGATACCGTCCGCTTCTACTGGAACGCCTTCGCCATTCCCACGTATCACAAAACAGTCACAGGCTGGAGAGAGGGTATCGGCGTATTTAGTAAGAGGGTGTTTAACGAGAAGGGAGAGCAGTGGATGCGCGAGAACGTCATCGGCACGGGGCCCTTCCGTCTCATCCAGTGGACACCCGGGGACCGCATGGCCCTGGAGGCGGTAGAGAACCACTTCCTTCAGACGCCTTACGTGAAGCAGGCCATCTACGTTGACGTTCCAGAGCCCGCCACCGCCAGGGCCATGCTGGAGACGGGAGAGGCGCAGATCGCCGGCGTACCGGTGAAGGACTGGCCCGCCCTGGTTGAGCAGGGCTTTAAGCTTGCCCCCGAAGGTGCCATAAACGACATGGGCATAATCATGGGCGGCAACTACTGGGAGAAGACCCATCCCACCAGCGGCGCCACCTTGCAGCGGCCCGACTACACCAACCTGCCCTGGGTGGGGGACCCCGATGACCCCGCCAGTATGGAGCGGGCCAAGAAGGTGCGCTGGGCGCTGAGCATGACCATAAATCGCGAGGCCATAAACCAGGCCGTGCTGGGTGGTTTGGGTCGGGTCTCCTTGATGGGCGGCATCGACGATAGGGACCCCATCTTCAAGCGCGTCGCGGGGACCATCCCCTACGACCCGGCCCAGGCCAAGCAGCTCCTAGTGGAGGCTGGATATCCCAACGGCTTTGACATGGAGTTCTACGCTGACGAGGCTGGCAGCACCAACGATGAAATTGCCCGCGTGTTGGCCGCCGAATGGGGCGCCAAGCTAGGTGTCCGGGTAAAGATCACCAATCTGCCCTACTCGGTCTATCGGCCCAACTTCATCAACCGCACCGTCTTTACCCTGAACTTCCGCACCGGCGGTGCCTTCGCCCCTTCCACCTGGCAGGAGGAGTGGTACATCAGCGCCATAGTCTCTAACACCGACGGCAGCCAGGGCGGCGGTTTCAATTCTGGGATGGAGATACCGGTGGCTTCCCAGACTCTGCTCAAGAAGCGGGCCGCCAAGACCGATGCTGAGGTGGTGGCAGCCAGCGAGGAGTACCTAAGGTACATATTCGACCAGCAGTTGTGGCCCGGGACCGTGGAGTGGGAGACCGCGGCTCTCTATAATCCCAAGATGGTGTGCGACTGGAGGCAGTTGCCCATGGCTACCGGCAGCATGGCTGGTGCCAGGAACCTTGAGACGGCCAGGCTGTGCTGATGGATAGAGGCCGGGAGGGAGCTTGAATGTGGAGGGCCAGGCTAGGGTAAGATGAGCAAGTACGTAGTAAGAAGGCTGTTTACAGGGCTGTTCTCCCTCGTCGCGGTCACCATGATCGTGTTCGGTGGGTCGCGCCTGTACGGCGATCCCCTGGCCCTCTACGTGCCTGAGGAGGGGTACGGCCTGACCCCGGAGGAGATAGCCAAGGTCAGGAAAGACCTGCACCTGGACCAGCCCTTCCCTGTGCAGTACGCCTACTGGCTGAAGGGGCTGTTCACCGGTGACCTGGGAATCGACCTACAGGACCGGCGCAGCCTTGGCCCCAAGCTCAAGCAGAGGCTCATGCCTACCTTGATGTTGGCCGGACTGGCGTGGGGGGTAGCCACGGTTGTGGGTGTCCCCTTGGGGGTCCTAGCCGCTGTCAAACGGGGTACTTTCTGGGACTTCCTGGCCAGGGGAATCGCCATTATGGGCCACACCTTACCCAGCTTCTGGATCGCCATCGTAGCCATCCTGGTATTCTCGGTGTGGCTCAGGTGGTTGCCCTCGGGCACCATGGGGCTGGGAGGCGTTTCCATGAAGAACTTCGTCCTTCCTGTGGTCATAATGGCCTGGCTGCCCCTGGCCGGGTACACGCGGCTGGTCCGCTCCGCCATGCTGGAGATACTGGACTCCGAGTTCATCAAGCTGGCCAGGGCCAAAGGGGTCTCCAACATGGCCATCATATGGAAGCACGCCTTCCGCAACGCCCTCATCAGCCCTCTGACCTACGCGGCGCTGCTGCTGGCCGGCCTGGTGAATGGCTCCATCGCCATCGAGACCGTGTTTGCTTGGCCAGGGGTGGCCCGCTGGGGCGTGCAGGCCGTCTGGTCCAACAACTTCAACGTTGTAGCCCTGACCACCCTGGTATTCACGGCGGGGTACGTGATACTGGCCTTCTTTGCAGATATACTCTACGCGGTAGTGGACCCGAGGATTCGTTACTAAATGGGTACGAACGTGGCCGAAAGTGGACTAGTGCTCCGGCAGCTCTCCGTCTCCGGCCGGGCGCTGCGGGTGCTGCGGTTCTTCCGCCGCTGGCCCGTGGTCTCGGGGACCATCGTGGTACTTCTGGTCGTCATCGCCATCTTCGCCCCCTTGATAGCTCCCCACTCGCCCATAGACCACGATATCACCAGGAAGAACCTGCCCCCGGCCTGGTCGGAAAAAGGCAGCAACACCTACCTGCTGGGCACCGACACCCTGGGGCGAGACCTCCTTAGCCGCATCATATACGGTGCGCGAGTCTCCTTGACTGTGGCGGCAGTGTCCTTGCTCAGCGGGACGGTCATCGCCACCTTCCTAGCCATCACCGCCGGGTACTTCGGCGGGGTAGTGGATGAGATCATCTCGCGCATTGTGGACATCTGGCTGGGCCTGCCCTTCATCATGGTGGCCCTTATCCTGTACCTGGCCCTGGGGGGCAGCCTGGCTACTATAGCCATTCTGTTGGTCCTGCTAGCGTGGACGGGAGGGTATCGCAACGTCCGGGCGGAGGTGCTGTCCCTGAAGACCAGGGACTACGTGCTCATGGCCAAGGTGGTGGGCGCATCCACAAGGTGGATATTCCTGAAGCACCTGCTCCCAGGAGTCCTCAACACCGTCATTGTGCTGGCGACTCTGCGGGTCTCCTCACTCATCCTGGCCGAAGCGTTCCTGAGCTTCCTGGGCGCCGGCATACCGCCGCCTACGCCTTCCTGGGGGAACATGATCGCTGAGGGACGGAGTTACCTGCGGGATGCCTGGTGGATCTCCGTGTTCCCTGGCATCGCCCTCATCCTTACCTCAGCCGCCCTGAGCTTCCTGGGCGACTGGATACGCGACTTCACCGACCCGCGGCTGCGGCACATCGAGTGATCCGGGCCTGGTGTGGGTTGCTGTCCGCCCCCTGGGGTTTCCTTCTCTAGCGGCGGTTTCGTTGAGCGTGGTTCTTCCCCTCGCGGCCTATAGACGTAGAGGCCACCCTCTCCTAAGCTGACGCCACTGGCAGGGGTGAGCTTGGGGTCGCAGAGGGGGTCCCCTCAGCCGGGGTACCCCAACACACCAAGGGCGGGTGGTTCAAACACAACCCATCTTGGGCAACCAAAAGAGAAGGGTGCAGGATGCACCCTGCCAGGGCGCACCCTGGTGGTACGCTCCGCCCCCTGCCCTGTACCCCCCTTGACAGCAGGCCAGGCGGTTCCTATCTTGCGCCGTGACTTTGTCGGCGGAGGAGAGCGTTGTACACCACGGACATGTACGAAGGCATGCTGGCAGAGACCGTCACCATGGCTGGACACAAGGGAGACCTCATCAACGCCTACCTGGCCAGGCCCCTAGGGCCAGGGCCCTACCCGGGGATGGTGCTGGTCCACCACCTGCCCGGCTGGGACGAGTGGTACCGGGAAGCGACGCGCCGCTTTGCTCACCATGGGTACGTCGCCATCTGCCCCAACCTGTACTTCCGCGAGGGCCACGGCACGCCTGAGGACGTGGCCAGCAAGGTGCGTGCGGCGGGGGGCGTGGCCGACGACCAGGTGATAGGAGACTTGGAAGGTGCCTTGAAGTTCCTGCGCTCCCTGCCTTACTCCAGCGGGAAGGTGGGCGTGTTTGGTACCTGCTCCGGTGGCCGACACGCCTTCCTGGCGGCCTGCCGGATCAAGGGCTTCGACGCCGCCGTGGACTGCTGGGGTGGCCGCGTGGTTATGTCAAAACAAGAGCTGAGTCCCAAGCAGCCCGTAGCTCCCATCGACTACACCAGGGACCTGTCCTGCCCCCTTCTAGGGCTCTTTGGCGAGGAGGACCGCAGCCCCAGTCCCGACCAGGTGAAGCAGCACGAGGAGGAGCTGAAGCGGCACGGCAAGTCCTACGAGTTCCACATGTACCCCAAGGCCGGCCACGGCTTCTTCTACTACGACCGGCCAGCCTACCGGGCGGAGCAGGCGGTGGACGGCTGGGCCAAGGTGTTCAGCTTCCTGGAGCGGCACCTGGGCAAGGCTGGCTAACCTACTGCGACCCTTACCAAGGAACGTCAGAAGGAGCAAGGCCATGTGCACCATGATCGTAGAAAGAGCGCAGGTGTCCGGCAGTGGCAAGGGGCCCAAAGGCTGGTTCACCCTGCGCCATGTAGTGGTATCCTACGACCATCCCTTCCACCTGCCCCTGGAACATGCGTTGAACATCGACTTTGTGGATGAGGCCGAGGGCCTGGGTGGGAAGGTAGCCGTGGAACTGACCCCCGACTCGGCGCGGCAACTGGCCCGCCTCATCCTGGCGGCCCTAGACCGGGGCGGCTGCCAGGAGTGATGGCGAGAAGCGGACGGGTCCTGCTCTCCTCAGAGGGGACCTACAGGTCTTCAAAGGCGCCAAACGCGGCCTCGGCTATGACCACGGCTATGTTGTAGGCTGAGTGGAGGATGATGCCCGCCGCGTAGTACTTCCGGCTGCCTGATAGAAGGGGTACCTCCCCCTTGACGGAGGCCAGGAGCCTCGGAGTTATGCCCAGGCCCACCATGAAGCTGGCCAGTGTGTGCATCCCCAGGGTCACGGTGTACCTGTACAGGGCAAGGGCCTGGCTGTGTTCGGGGAAATAGACGTACAAGTACACCACGTTCTCCACCACCGCGAAGGCCAACCCTCCCAGGGCGGAGAGGAAGGCGGTGTGCAGCCGGCCTCGGAGCAGATGGGGCCACCGCACCAGCAGGATATAAACCCCTGTGGGCTTCAGGAACTCCTCGATAATGGGCCCGCCCACGAAGGCGATGAATAGGTCCGTAGTGCGGAGCTCCTGGATGAAGGCGCCCGCTATGCCGAAGGTGCCCCCTGTGAGCGCCACAGCTATGGCCAAGAGATGGCCGGGCAAGCCAATCCCAGGCTCTGTCTGCCTTGCCTCGCCGGTGGCGACCTCTGGCTCCATGGGCCTCAGGGCCTGGAGCTAAAGGGCGGGTACTCGTCCCTAAGAAGGCTGAGGTACACGGTCACGCGGGTGGACCACCGCATGAAGCCCATGACCAGGTCAAACAGACCCCGGGGATATGTGCCCGTGAACAGTATGGCGAACCACGAGATGAAAAGTACCACTACCACGGCGATGGCGTAGAACGCCAGGATGACACCGTGGGGGATGCCCACGTACAGCCAGCCGAAAAAGGTCTTGAGGAGAAGATGGAGCCGGGAAAGCCTCTCGGGGTAGGAGACCTCGACCACGGTGCCCATCGCCTGGGGGACTGCCCTTTGCGCCATGTTACACCTCCTGAAAGGAGTGGCCGAGCCACCACGTGGCGTCGATATCAGGACGGTCGGCGCGCCTGCGATGCGAGACGGGTAGGCGTCGTCCCGTTCTGTGGTCCTATAGGATGATCAGGCGGCAACAGCATAGTCTCGTCCTACCGTGCTGTCAATGGCCCGGGCTAGTGGAGGTCTGTACATTGCTGCCCATATTTTCGGCATGCTGGGGCGTCCTGCTCTATAATGGTACGGTGACGCGACGTCAGAGGCAGCCCAGGCCGCCCAGGGGGGCGGCGCCAACCTCCCGCCAGCCCCGGGCCCCGGACACCCCTTGGGACCGGGCGGCTTCCTGGTACGACTCCCTGGTGGGGGAGAAGGGTAGCGAGTACCACCAGCAGGTGGTCATCCCCGGAACGCTGCGCCTTCTGGCTTTGCAGAAGGGCGAGCGGGTGCTGGACCTGGGCTGCGGCCAGGGGGTGCTGTGCCGCGCCTTGTATAAGGAGGGCGCCCAGGTCACCGGCGTGGACCTCTCCCGGCGCCTGGTGCAGGTGGCCAGGCAGCGCTCTCCCAAGGAGATACGCTACCTGGTGGCCGACGCCCGGAAGCTGGACATGCTGGACTCCGAAAGTTTCGACGCCATCACCTGCGTCCTGGCGGCGCAGAACATGAACCCCTTGGAGCCCGTCTTCCAGGAGTGTGCCCGGCTGCTCAGGCCGGGAGGGCGCCTGGTCCTGGTGGTTACCCACCCGGCCTTCCGCATCCCCCGCCAAAGCCACTGGGGCTGGGACGAGGACCGCAAGCTCCTCTACCGGGCCGTGGACCTCTACCTTTCTCCCCTCAAAATCCCTATAGACGTGCGCCCCTTCAAGGCACCGGGCCGGGCTCTTACCTGGACCTACCACCGGCCGCTCCAGGATTATGTCAACACTTTGGCCGCAGCGGGCCTGTGGACCAACGCCCTGGAGGAGTGGCCTTCCCACAAGGTGAGCCAGCCAGGCCCCATGGCCGAGGCGGAGAACCGCGCCCGCTCCGAGTTCCCCATGTTCCTGGCCCTCCGCGCCGTCAAAATACCCTGGTCGTCCCTGGCTGCCGATGCTGGAGATGCGCCCACCCAGGGTGCCGCGCCAGGCCCCCGAGCAGAGGGGCCCGGCCGGCGGCCGACCGCCCGGCCTGGGTGGTCTCCGTCCAGCGGTGGAGGAAAGGCAAGGCCAGCCAGGTAGGTGCAACCCCCAGGACACTGTTGACGGCTGAAGGCCGCTGCGGTACTCTCTGGGTGCCTTTTGGGGCAGGGGCCTTGCCGCTAACCCCTGGACTGCCCAGGACTTTGCTGAAAGGAGGGCACCTGTGAAGATCATCCTGGACGGTATCCATGAGCCTACCGATGAGCGGTTGACCTTCGCTGCCCAGCTTGGCGTGGATGGCATAGCCGTGGCAGCGCCTGACCTGGGCAACATGAGCCTGGGCTACTACGAGTACCCCCACCTGCTGAACCTGAAGACCAAGGTGGAGTCCTTCGGCATCCAGCTCTTCGCCATCCAGAACGTGCCCTGGACCTGGACCTACAAGTTCATGCTGGGCCTACCCGGCCGTGACGAGCAGCTAGAGAACCTCCAGAAGACCATCCGCAACATCGGCGCCGCCGGCATCCCCTACTTCGGCTACAACTTCCACGCCATGCGCTTCTACCGCACCTCCAACTACACCCGGGTCCGGGGCGGCGCCCGCTCCACCAGCTTCGACATGGACCTGGTGAAGAACGCCCCCCTCATGACCGCCGGGCCGGGCATCGATACCTCCCTCATCCCTCCTGAGTACCGCCGCCCCATCATCGACGACGAGATGTGGGCCAACCTCACCTACTACCTTAAGGCCATCGTCCCCGTGGCTGAGGAGGCCGGGGTGAAGATCGCCATCCACCCCGACGATCCGCCTGTCCCAGCCATCGGGGGTGTGGCCCGCATCATGCGCAGGCCCGAGGCCTTCCAGAAGTTGCTGGACATCGTGCCCAGCGAAAACAGCGGGCTCCTCTTTTGCCAGGGCTGCTACGCCGAAATGGGCGTGGACGTGCCGGCCACCATCAGGCACTTCGGCCGGCAGAAGAAGATCTTCTGGGTCCACTTCAGGAATATCTCCGGCACCACCGAAAAGTTCCACGAGACCTTCATCGACGAGGGGCAGGTGGATATGCTGGAGTGCCTGAAGACCTACAAAGAGGTGGGCTTTGATGGCCTGATGTCGCCGGACCACGCTGTCCACATGGTGGACGACACCCCCTGGGGCCACCGGTACTGGGCCTATGCCATTGGCTACATCAAAGCCCTGAGGACCGCCGTCAACCGGTTCTGCTAGGGCCTAGGGTGCAGGCTCTCCGCCTGCCTGGATTTAGCTGGCTGTGTAGTGTACAAGCCTACGTCAGGCTATTGGTAAGGAGGTAAAGATGGCGCGCCTTGAGACCAGGACTATCTACGATGAGATGGGGGTGAGGCCGGTGATCAACGCCACGGGCCACGCCACAGTCCTGGGAGGCTCCAGGGTCTCCGACAGGGTCAAGCAGGCTATGGAGGAGGCCAACAAACAGTTCGTTGTGATGAAGGAGCTGCTGGAGAGGAGTGGTCAGGTCATCGCGGGCATCCTGGGGGCTGAGGCCGCCTACGTCACTAGCGGCTGCGCCGGTGCCCTGACTCTCTCCGCCGCCGCGGTGATGACGGGGAAGGACCTGGAGAAGATACGCCGGCTTCCACGCACCGCAGGTATGAAGAACGAGATAGTGATCCAAAAGAGGCACCGCTACAAGTACGACCGGTGCCTGACCATTACTGGGGCCAAGCTGGTGGAGGTGGGCACCCAGAAGGGAACGACTGCGGAGCAACTGGAGCGGGCCATCGGCCCCAGGACGGCCGGCCGTCCACTACTTCTACCCCTGGGAGCCTACTCCTGGCCCCTTGCCTCTTCAGGAGGTGGTGCGCATCGCCCACTCCAAAGGGGTGCCTGTCATCGTTGACGCCGCGGGGCAGGTCTTCCCTCTGGACCACATGCGCAGCTTCACCAGGATGGGCGCGGACCTGGTCTGCTTCGGCGCCAAGTACTTCGGCGGGCCCCACTCGGCAGGGGTCCTGTGCGGCAAGCGGGAGCTGGTGGAGTCGGCGGCGCTCCAGGGTTTCATCGGCTTCGAGGAGACCAACTCAGCCTCCTTCGGCCGGCCCATGAAGGTGGACCGCCAGGAGATCGTGGGCACTGTGGTTGCCCTCCAGGACTGGTTCTCCATGAACCACGAAGACCGCCTCATGGCCCTGGACAGCCGGGTCCGCCGGATCATGGCTGCCCTCCAGGGGCTCCCCACCGTCAAACAGCTCTTTCCCACTCCGGAGAAGTCCCCGGCCACGGGGCTGCGTATTCTCCTGGACACCCGGACCTTGGGGAGGGACGCCGACGCCCTCCGGACCGAGCTGCGGGACGGCAACCCCAGGATTATCACCAGGGGCTGGGCCAACGATAAGGAGAGTCTCTTTATCAGCGTGCCCACCCTGGACGACAGCGAGGTGGAGGTCGTGGCCAGGCGGCTGAGGGAACTCCTGGCCTAGCCCAATATAAGGTCTGTACATCGGGCTCCCTGGGCCTCAGGCCGGGAGCCCTTCCTTTGGGGCTGCCTGGCCCCCCACCAGTCCTTCCCCTTCCGGCGACCCGCCCTTCCTGCTATACTCGCCTGCCGGAGTAGGGACAACACGACGTTTCCTTATGACCATGTCCAGCCAGAGCTTCTCCTAACTGTTGGACAAAGGGGAGCAAAGCAAGGAGCACAGCCCATGTCCGAGAGGTTAAAGGGAAAGGTGGCCATCATCACCGGCGGGGGCGGCGCCATGGGCGGAGCCCAGGCACGCCTCTTCGCCTCGGAAGGGGCGGCGGTCTGTGTCGCTGACCTGTACCGGGAGAAGGCGGAGAGGGTGGCCCAGGAGGTGAAGGCCGCCGGGGGCCGGGCCATGGCCTGCCAGCTAGACGTACAGAGGTCTGACCAGTGGGCCCGGGTGGTGGCCGAGACGGAAGGAGCCTTCGGCCCTGTGAGCATCCTGTGTAACAACGCTGGCGCCAACTTCCGTGTCAGCTTTGATGAGCAGACTGAGGAGATGTGGAACATTATCATAGGCACCATCCTCACTGGCTCCTTCCTGGGTATCAAGGCGGTGGTGCCGTCCATGCGCCGGGCAGGCGGAGGTGTCATCATCAACATGGGCTCCCTGGCCTCCATCCGGCCTGCGGGTGGCAGCCCCGGGTACGGCGCCGCCAAGATGGGCCTGGTGGGCCTGACCCGCTCCGCCGCCGCCTCCTACGCCAGGGAGAATATCCGCTGCGTCATCGTCTCGCCCGGCCACGTGGACACCCCCTTCCTGCGCGAGAACAACCCCTACAGCCCCAACGACGAGCGCACCAGTATCAACAATCCGGAAAACTACCGGCGCCGCCTAGAGGCCACGCCCATGGGCCGCCTGATGACCCCCGAAGACATCGCCAGAGCCTTCCTCTTCGTGGCTTCGGACGAGGCCGCGGCCATCACCGGCTCCATGATCACCGTGGATGGCGGCGCGGCCCTGTAGAGAGGCTTCATCACCAGAAAGGGGGGCTACTCCATGGCGCTGTTCATGTACGTGACCCTCTCCGGCGAGGACCGGATAGCCATCTTCTCCATGGACCCGGAGACGGGCAAGCTGGCCCATCGTGAGGATGTGCCGGCGCCCGGACGACCCGCTCCCCTGGTGGTGCACCCCACCCGCCAGATCCTGTACGTGGCCCGTCGGGGCGCCAACGAAATCTCCAGCTACCGCATAGACCCGGCCACGGGTGGCCTCTCCCTCCTTGGAACGGTGGGCCTGGAGAGCGACCCCTGCTACATCGCCACCGACCGCAAGGGCCGCTTCCTCCTCTCGGCCTACTACGCCGCTGGCGGGTTCTCTGTACACCCCATCGGCGACAACGGCGCCGTCCAAGGCCCTCCCGTGCAGTGGACCAGGACCGCTAAGGGAGCCCACTGCATTCAGACCGATCCCTCCAACCGATTCGCCTTCGTGCCCCACATCGCCGCTCCCGACGGCGGCAACATGGTGCTCCAGCTCCGCTTCGATGAGAGCACCGGGCGCCTGACCCCCAATACGCCCCCCTAGGTGGTGCCCGAGGGGCCTGATGGGCCGCGGCACTTCTGCTTCCACCCCTCTCTGGACGTGCTCTACTTCTCCAACGAGCAGGGGTGCAGCGTCACCGCCTACCGCCTGGACCGATCCAGGGGCACGCTGACCCCCTTCCAGACCATCTCCACCCTGCCCGAGGGTTATAAGGGAGAGAACACCTGCTCCCAGATACGCATGGCGCCCTCGGGGAGGTTCCTGTACGCCCCCAACCGGGGCCACAACAGCATTGCCTGCTTCTCCGTTGACGCCTCGGGCCGCCTCACCTCCTTGGGCCAGACCCCCACCGAGCGTGTACCACGGGTGTTCAACATAGATCCCCAGGGCAGGTTCCTGTACGCCGCAGGGCTGGAGTCGGGGCGCATGGCTTCCTACCGCATAGACGGCACGACGGGCAAGCTCCAGCCCCTGGAGGTGTACGAGGTTGGCAAGGCGCCCATGTGGGTGCTTATACTTTCTCTGTAGCCAGACCCTGATCTGGCGGCGGCCACAGGCTAGCCAGGGCTAGATGGGGGTGGAAGTTGAAAGGTCAGCCGCTGGAGCTGGTCCTTTGTCCCATAATGGTGGGACGCTCGGTGGAGCTATCGGCTATTCAAGGGTTGCTGGAATCACCCCAGGGGAAGGTGCTCCTGGTCTCTGGGGAGGCGGGCATCGGCAAGTCTCGCCTGGTGGCGGAGAGCAGGGCTCGGGCTGAGGCTCTCGGCTTTCGGGTGCTTCAAGGCAACTGCTTCGAGCCGGACAAGACCCTACCCTATGCGCCTTTCTTGGACATGCTGGGTCCTGTGCTGTTCCCCCAGAATCTGGACCAGTCTCTCAGGAATTCTCTTCAGGCGGGAGGGGAGTACTTGGTCCCCCTGTTTCCCGAGTTGAAAAGTCTCTTCCCCGGCTTCCAGCCCTCCATGACCAGTGACCCCGCGGAATATAAGCACCATCTGATTCAGGCCTTCATCAACCTGTTCCTAGCCCTGGCCCAGCACCAGCCGCTTCTGGTGGTTTTGGAGGACCTTCACTGGAGTGATGATAACAGCCTGGAGCTGTTGCTGCACCTGGCCTACAGGTTACCTGGACATCCTATCCTGATGATGCTGACCTACCGCAGCGATGAGGTGCATCCCAACCTTGCTCATCTCCTGGCCAGGCTAGACCAGCGGCGCCTTGCCGTGGAGCTGGGCCTCTCTAGGCTGGACACCGACGGGGTGGAGGCGATGATTCGGGCCATCTTCAGCCTAGACCGGCCGGTTCACTCCGAGTTCCTGAAGGCCATCAACGAGCTGACCGATGGCAACCCCTTCTTTATCGAGGAGGTTCTGAAGTCGCTGATAGCGGCTGCAGGGACCTTCAATGGTGAACAAGTATGGGAACAAAAGCTCGTAGAGGGGTTGCGCATACCTCGCAGTGTCCAGGACGCGGTGCAACACCGCCTGGAACAATTGAGCCCCATGGCCCGCCAGCTCCTCTCCCTGGCTGCTGTGGTGGGACGCCGCTTCCAGTTCTCCCTCCTCCAGCAGCTCACCGGTCTGGATGAGGACAGCCTGGTAGCTGTACTCAAGGAACTGGTCTCAGCCCAGCTAGTTGTTGAGGAGTCGGAGGACAGGTTCGCCTTCCGCCACGCCCTCACTCAGCAGGCCATCTATGCGCCGCTTCTGGCCCGGGAGCGGAAGCGGCTTCATAAGGATGTAGCCGAGGCCTTGGAGCAGGTGTACAGAGACTCCAAGGAGGAGCATCTGTCGGACCTGGCCCGTCATTTTTTCGAGGCGGGGGTCTGGGAGAAAGCTCTGGACTACAGTCAGTGGGCGGGCCAGAGGGTCCTGGTATTGTACTCGCCCCAGGTGGCTGTCCAGCACTTCTCCCACGCTATGGAAGCTGCCCACCACCTAGGCCTCACCCCTTCTATGGGCCTCTATCGCTCCCGGGGAGCCGCCTATGACATGCTGGGGAACTTCCCAAAGGCCCTGGCCGACTATGAACAGGCCCTGAATGTAGCCAGGTCCTCCCTTGACCGCCAGGGCGAGTGGCAAGCTTTGTTGGACCTGGGCCTTCTTTGGGCCTCGCGGGACTATTCCAGGACCATCGACTACTACCAGCAGGCCCTAAGGCTGGCCAGGGCCATGGGAGACCAAAAGGTGCTGGCCCATACCCTGAACAGAGTAGGGAACTGGTACGTCAACCGCGACCAGCCCCGGGAGGGGAAGAGTTATCATCAAGAGGCACTGACCATATTCCAGGCGCTGAAGGATAACCACGGCCTGGCCCAGACGCTGGACATGCTGGCCTTGGCTACTCCAGTGACGGGGACCTGCTCCAGGGCCTGGCCTGTTACCGTGAAGCGGTGGACCTGTACAAACAAGCCAAGGACCAACAGGGTGTGGTGACTAGCCTGGCTACCATGGCTATTTCGTACTCCTCCTACCAGGGGGACAGCCTGGTGGGTGCTGGAGAGCTATCCGAAGCGGCCAGAAATATCCAGTTAGCTCTCAAGATAGCCAGGGAGATCGGATGGAGGGCAGGCGAATCTTACGCCTTGTGGCAGATGGCTTTCTGCCTTGGCCCTCAGGGGTACTACGAACAAGCGTTAAACTCCGCCCTCCGGGCGGTGGAGATAGCCACCGAGATTGGTCACCGGCAGTGGATGACCGCGGCCCAATGTGCCATCGGGGCCGTGTATCTAGATATCCTGGCGCCCCGCCAGGCGCTGGAGTACCTGGAAACCGCCCATACCTTGGCCCACGAAACCGGTTCCATGATCTGGACACGCTACAGCACTTCTGTCCTGGCCAAGGCATACATAGATGTGAACCGACTGTCGGATGCTGAGCGAGTCCTGAACGCTGTTCTGGAGCCGAGCTCTGGCGAAATGACCTGGTGGCTCCGCCAGTGCTGGGCCGCCCAGGCCGAGCTGGCCCTGGCCCGCGGTGAGCCCGAGGCTGCCCTCAAGGTCGTGGAGACGCTGGTCTCCTCCACCCCCAATCTGACACCTGGCCGCGCCATACCCCGGCTGTGGAGGCTAAGAGGGCTGGCCCTTTCCATGCTGGGCCGCTTCTCCGAGTCGGAGCGGGCCTTCCTGGAGGCCTTCCAAGAGGCGGAATCCCAGGGCATCCGGTCCCTGCTCTGGCGTGTACAGGTTGCTCTGGGCGAGCTGTACCGCGCGCAGAGACGGCACCAGGAGGCGGAAAGCGCCTTCGCCCAGGCGCGTGCTCTGATTCATGAGCTGGCTCAGAACGTTCCCTCAGGCTCTTTAAGTAGCAACTTTCTACAGCAGGCCATGGCGCGCCTCCCCCTGACCCGGGAACCCACTCCTCGGCAGGCCATGAAGCAGCAGTTTGGTGGCCTTACGGCCCGAGAACGAGAAGTGGCCGCCCTCATCGCTCAAGGTATGTCTAACCGCACCATCGCCCAGGAGCTGGTGGTGAGTGAACGTACCGTGGACACCCACGTGGCTAACATCCTGGCCAAGCTAGGCTTCACCTCCCGGGCCCAGATCGCAGCGTGGGCCGTGGAGCGGGGCCTCGTGCGTGGTACCAAGGGAAAGTCCTAAGAAGCTGATAACCCTGGCGTCACTCCTCCTCTCCTCCTCCTTTTTCTACGTACCTAGGCCCACGAATATCCGTAACCCCTGATTGCAAACATCTGTCTTTGTCTGGATGTCGCCTTGCTTCCCCAAGGGTAGAGTGGGCCCTGCTGGACATGGCCAACCACTCTGGCCCAGTCCCGGGAGGAGCCATGAAGAGGTAGCTATAGAAGGTGCTCCGCTACAGACCGCGTGACTCTAGCAAACGTTGCAGGAGGAAGCTATGGTGAGCAGACAGATAGACCAGGAGAAGGTAAACCAGTTTCTTGGGAAGTTTGTGACGGATGCAGGCGCGGCCGTCAGCTTCGTCCTGGCGCTCATCGGTGACCAGCTAGGCCTCTACAAGGCCCTGGCTTCCCAGGGGCCAGCTACTCCGGGGGAGTTGGCCACTCGCACCAACACGTCAGAGCGCTACGTGCGCGAGTGGCTGGCTAACCAGGCGGCCGGCGGCTATGTGGAGTACGACGCCAAGACGAGCCGCTACTTCATGACGGAGGAGCAGGCCTTCTGCCTGGCTGACGAGAACAGCCCTGTCTTCTTGCCCGGGGCTTTTCAGATCGTCGCCGCGTGCCACCGGGTCGCGCCCAAGATTATGGAGCGGTTCCGCACTGGCCAGGGCCTCTCCTGGGCTGAGCAGGACCCCATTCTCTTCGAAGGGACGGATCGGTTCTTCCGATCCGGCTACAGCGGGAGCCTGATAACCTCGTGGTTGCCTGTCCTAGATGGCGTAGAGGAGAAGCTGCGGCATGGAGCTAAGGTGGCGGATGTCGGCTGCGGGCTGGGTTCCTCCACCATCATCATGGCCAAGGCCTACCCTAAATCCACCTTCGTGGGCTCGGATTACCACGGGCTCTCCATAGAGCTGGCCCGGCGGAAGGCCCAACAGGCTGGGGTTGGGGACAGGGTGACCTTCGAGGTGGCCCAGGCCACCCAGTTCTCCGGCCGGGGATATGACCTGGTAGCCTTCTTCGACTGCCTCCACGATATGGCCGATCCTCTAGGTGCCTTGAAGCACACCAGGAAGGTGCTGAAGGACAATGGGACGGTAATGCTGGTGGAGCCCTTTGCCAACGACCGCGTGGAGGAGAACCTGAACCCCGTGGGCCGTATGTTCTACGGCGCCTCCACACTCATCTGTGTGCCTTGCTCCCTGGCAGACCACGGCCCCGCCCTAGGTGCCCAGGCCGGCGAGGCTCGGCTGCGGGAGCTGGCCAAGGAAGCTGGGTTCACCCGCTTCCGCCGCGCCACCGCTACCCCCTTCAATCTCATCCTGGAGATCAGGCCCTAGTAACGGAGCCAAGGGGCCGGCGGTACCGCCGGCCCCGCTTCCCTTACCACTGGACCTCGGGATGCTCCCGCACATACTGGGCGATGCGCACGGCGAAGGCGTCCTGGAGCTGGATGGTCAGGCCGCCGTCCACGGCTATGGCCTGGCCGGTGATGAAGGACGCCTCCTCCGAGCAGAGGAAGACGATGGCGTTGGCGATGTCCACGGGCCAGCCGTGGCGCCGCAGGGGGTACTGCTGCTGCACAAACCTCAGCACCTCTGGCCTGGCGAAGTGCTCCTGGCTCCTCTCCGTCACTATCAGCCCCGGGCAGATGGCGTTGACCCGTATGCCTGAAGGCCCCCACTCCACCGCTAGCTGTCGCGTGATGCCGATGACCGCGGTTTTGGCCGTATCGTAGATGTGCCAGTCCCGGCCCGAGGAGAGGAGACCGTGGACCGACGAGATGTTGACGATGCTGCCCTTGCCCGCCTGGGCCATGTGGGGGATGGCGTACTTGCAGCCGTAATAGATGGCGTCCAACAGCATCCGGAACTCCTGGTCCCAGGCCTCCTCGTCCACCTCGGTGGAAGGGACGCGGCGCACGCTGCTGGGGCGGTAGGCGTTATTCACCAGAATGTCCAGCCTGCCCCACTGCTTCATCGCCCGCTCCACCATCTCCTTCACTTGCTCCTTCACGCCCACATCGGTCTTGATGGCCTCAGCCACGCCCCCCTTCTCCCGGATACGGGCCACGTTGGCCCTGGCCGCCTCGTGGTCAATGTCGGCGATGAGCACCTTGGCCCCCTCCTCGGCCAGGCGCCGAGAGGTGGCACCCCCGATGCCCATGGCCCCTCCGGTCACAATGGCTACCTGACCTGCTAGCCTCTGCATGCTCGCCTCCTGCTGGATGTGAGTAGTGGCCTCCTGACGGGCCCAATGCCTATGGTCTAACTCCCTGGAAACTGGCCACTATCCTAATCCATCATCGCCGGTAAGCCAAGATATCTTTCTGGGATGCACCGCCACAGCCCAGGGCCCATTCTGACACCGCTGTCAGGGCTCCTTGACGGCGGGCGGCACCTGGTATTGAATAGGGGCACTCGCCAGCCCAAGGCTGGCCCTGGGCGGAAGGAGGAGCCGTGGCTGACTATGAGCCTATAGACCTTTCTCCATGGTGCAACGCGGGGGTAGAGGCCCTAGCCTCGGAGGTGGACCCGCCCGTGGGACCTCAGAGCTTCCACGGCCTGCCTTTCCTCATTGGCCCTTCGGGAGCTCAGGCTAGCGGCGGCCGGTGCTTCATAGTGGTGGGCGGCAACAAGAGGCCCGTGACCGTCCCCATAGGCAGGCGGGCCAGGCAGGTCATCTTTGCCCACCGCCTCCTGGAGTCGGAGCTGCCCAGCGGCGCCATCCCTGGCCAGGTGGTGGCAGAGTACGTGTTCCACCTGCAAGGCCGACGACCAGTGGCCGTGCCCGTGCGGGAGCGGTTCGAGGTCTCGGCGCTCTTCGGCTTCGGGTGGACTCCCTTCCGCGCCTTGACTGACCAGAAGTTCCTTCCGCTGCCTCGCTACCAGGGCCCCTGGGAGCAGGCGGGGCGCCGGCAGACGGAGGTGGGCCAGGCCCGGCCCCCACGTACTACCTCTGGGCCTGGAAGAACCCCCACCCAGAGGCCGAGATAGTCTCGGTGGAAGTAGTGCCCAGGGGCCCCAGGCTTCTCATCGCCGGCGTCACTCTGGGATTCCTGGAGGAACATCCCTTTGTGAGCCAGGGAAGGAGGGAGGCCCGGATAGTGCTGTCGGACCCCGTCGACGCCGAGAAGCCCTTTGACCTGGAGGTGGAGGTGGACCGGGGTGTGGCCACCTACGTCCACCCCCTGCCCCAGGGAACGGCGGAGGAGTTCTTGGGGGACCCCTTCAAGGGCTGGGGCCAGGCCCTGAACCGGAAGTCCAGCCCAGCCTACGTGGAGATCGCCGCTATACCCTCGGCCACGGTCAGGGTGCGCCAGGGCGGGCAGGAGGTGGGGGCCGTCCGCTGGGGCGACGTGGAGGCCAAGGGCCAGGCGGCAACCCCCAGGATGCGGGTGGAGCTGCTGGACCGGGGCAGGAACTGGGTCCACGTCACGGTGCTGGATGAAGGGACGGGGAGGCCCGTTCCCTGCCGGGTCCACTTCCGCTCCCCCGAGGGTGTCCCCTACCAGCCCCACGGCCACCACAACCAGGTGAATTCCAACCTGGGTACCTGGCACATAGACGTGGGGGGCGATGTACGCCTGGGCCAGATCACCTATGCCTACATCGACGGCACCTGCCAGGGCTGGCTGCCTCGCGGCGAGGTGATAGTGGACGTTGCCCGGGGATTCGAGTACGAGCCTCTGAGGACAAGGGTCAGGATAGAGCCGGGCCAGCGGGAGCTGACCCTGCGTATCCGACGCTGGATCGACATGAACCGCCGCCGGTGGTTCAGCGGCGACTCCCACGTCCATTTCCTCTCCACCCAGGGATGTCATACCGAGGCCCAGGGAGAGGACCTGAACGTGGTCAACCTGCTCCAGTCCCAGTGGGGCAGCCTGTTCACCAACGTCGAGGAGTTCACTGGTCGTCCCAGCGTGCTCCAGGAGGGAAACAGCATAGTTTACGTCTCCCAGGAGAACCGTCAGCACTTCCTGGGCCACATGATCCTCTGGGGCCTGAAGCGGCCCGTGATGCCCTGGTGCAGCGACGGCCCTAACGAGGCGGAGCTGGGCGGCATCATGGAGACCACCCTGAGCCACTGGGCCGACCAGTGCCACGCCCAAGGGGGCACGGTGGTACTGCCCCACTTCCCCAACCCCAACGGAGAGCCCGCAGCCCTCATCGCCACCGGCCGCATCGACGGCGTGGAGATGATTCGCCACGACCGGTTCAACCACCTGGAGTACTACAGGTACCTCAACTGTGGCTACCGGATTCCCCTGGTGGGCGGCACGGATAAAATGACCAACGAGGTGCCCGTGGGTATGTACCGCACCTACGTCCACATCCCTGAGTCAGAGGAGTTCAACTACGCCAACTGGTGCAAGAACGTGGCCCGGGGCCGTACCTTCCTCAGCGGGGGGCCCATCATCCAGTTTTCGGTGGAGGGGGCACAGATTGGAGACATGGTGCAGCTTTCGGGGCCGGGGACGGTGGAGGTGGAAGCCTGGGCCGAGAGCATTCTGCCCATCCATACCCTGGAGCTGGTGCAGAACGGGCGGGTGGTGGCCTCCACCGAGGAGGCCAAGGGGGCACGGCGGCTGACGCTGAAGGCCCAGGTGAAGGTGGACGGGCACTGCTGGTTGGCGGCCCGTTGCGGCGGCCCAGGCTACTACAACACCGTCCCCCACCACGATGTCTGGAATCGGGGGATCTTCGCCCACACCTCCCCCATATACCTGGCCTGCGGCGGCCAGTGGCACATGTTCGACCGGGAAGCCGCCCAGTACATGATGACTCTGGTGGAAGGCGGCCTCACCTACATCCGTGAGGTAGCCGCCCAGTACCCACCGGGGTCCGTTACCCACCATCACGGCGAGGATGACCACCTGGCCTATCTGATGCGGCCCTTCCTAGAGGCGAGGGAGGCCATCCAGAGGCGCCTGGACAGGTCCGCCTAGGCTGTATAAAGTATGGGCGGTCTGGGTCTGGGGAAGCCCAAGAGCCCACGGCTGTCGTAACGCTAATTGCGGTGAAAAGGAGGCAGAGATGGTTGGAGACAAGCTGACGGTGGGGAGTGCCGAGGTCTATCCCATACTGGACGCCACCCTGGTGAACGACGGCCCCGGCTTCTGGGCCTGGGTACCCCCCGATGCCAAGGACAAGTACCCCCAGGTCCTGGGCACCGGCGCCAAGCTACGCCACGACGTGACTCTCTACCTGGTGGTCCTCTGAGGGAAGCGGCTGCTGGTGGACATGGGTGTGGGGGCCGACTTCCCCCAGCACTTCCAGGGCCAGCGGGGCAAGCTGTTGGAAGGCCTGGCCAGGCTGGGGGTCAAGCCCCAGGACATAGATTACGTCTTCTGTACCCACATCCACGGCGACCACATCGGCTGGAACTTCCTGGTGAAGGACGGCCAGGTGGTGCCCACCTTCCCCAGGGCCAGGTACTACCTTCCCAGGGCCGACTGGGAGTTCTTCCGCCAGCCCCAGCAGGTGCAGCGGTACGGTTATGTGAAGGATATGGTCCTGCCCCTGGAGAAGATGCTGGACCGCATCCAGTTTATCCAAGGAGAGTTCAAGATCACCGACGAACTGTCGGCTTACCCCACCCCCGGACACACCCCCGGCCATCAGAGCCTCCTCCTCTCCTCCGGCGGGCAGCGGGCCCTGTTCCTGGGCGACGCCATCCACGAGACGGCCCAACTCCAGGAGACGGACTGGAAGCCCAAGGCCGACTCCTACCCCGACCAGGCGGCCCAGACCCGGCGTCGGCTGGTGGAGTGGCTGGCTAAAGAAGGGATCACCGTGTGCGCCGTCCACTTCCCCTTCCCGGGCTTCGGCAAGGTGGCAGTGGGCCAGGGGCGCCGCTACTGGCAGGCCCTAGGCCAGCCCCAGAAGGTGTGACACCTTAACGAGTTATGACAAGCTAGCGCCTCAACGGTGACGGTGCCAGGCGCCGTGGGGCCGAAAATGTACTTGACACGTGAAAAAGTTCAGATAGATATGAGACAGTAGGCGTGGAAAAGTAGAAGCAGAAGGGGCCACACTTCTGGGTGAGAATAGACCAGAAAGGAGGTGGCCC
>DAOUBE010000223.1:0-13727 GCA_034432835.1 Dehalococcoidia bacterium
GGGCCACCTCCTTTCTGGTCTATTCTCACCCAGAAGTGTGGCCCCTTCTGCTTCTACTTTTCCACGCCTACTGTCTCATATCTATCTGAACTTTTTCACCGTGCTACCCACGGTCTTGGGTCGTTTCAACTATCCGTGGCCTTTGGTTGGATGGAACGGACCAAACATTACGTGCGTATGATTTATGGGACGTCCCGCTACCACCTCTCCTCCCTTCCCCTGACCCGACGCGCGGGCGGACCACTAGCTTCTGGTGCCCCTGTCAGATAGATGACCATTTGGGATACTGGACTGCGTCGCCGCTGGCTTGCCCTAGGGCTGGCCTGGCCCTTAGGAGGCCCCGGCGGAGGTCTCAGCGGGAGAGCACTGCTCTAGCCACTGGGAGACGCCCCCCGGACGCACCAGCCGCACGGGTATCCCCGCCCTATCCAGCAGGCTGGCGGCAATGGAGGCTCGGTACCCTGTGGAGCAGATGGTCCACACCTCCCTGTTCCGGGGGACATCCCCCAGGCGGTGGGGGAGCTCACCAAGGAAGATATGCATGCTCTGGGGGATGTGCTCCGCCCTCCATTCCACCTCCTGGCGTACGTCCAGGATACGGGTATTCCCCTTGGAGTAGGCCCTGCACAGGTCTCTGGTGCTGGCCGTCCTGTACGTCCCTACAGGCCGCCCTTCCGAAGCCCATGCCTCCACGCCTCCGGCCAGGTAGCCCTCGATGCTCTCGTACCCTATGCGCACCAGGGCGGTCACCGCCCTCTCCAGGGAGGACTCCTCGGGCTTGGGCAGCACCAGGACCAGCGGCTGGTTGAAGGGGAGTACCCACCCGGCGTAGCTGGCGAAGCTGTTCCCCAGCTCTATGTTCACCGAACCGGGTATGTGGGCCCTGGCGAAGTGGGTGCCCCGCCGGGCATCCACCACCCAGGCCCCTCGCTCCATGCGCCGGGCCACCTCTCCCGGCAATAGGGCCGGGGGCCGAGGCAGCCGCCCCAGCACCTCAGGGCCTCGGCGGTTGATGGGCGCCATATGGGCGTAGTAGGCCGGGTAGGCCGGCAGGTCCGCAAGGTGGGTCCGGAGGAAGCTCTCCTCGTCCAGAGCGGCCAGGGCAGCGTTGGAGTGGCGCTCCCGGCCGATGGTGGAGGTGGTGCCCTCCGACGGCCCACCCACGACGCAGAAGCTGCCGGCCCCGTGGGTGGGAAGCACCTGGGTGGCGTCGGGCAGCTCGGCCAGGCGGCGCAGGGAGCGGAACTGGGCCCGGGTAAGCTGCTCCGTCATCTGGGGCCCTAGCAGGTCGCTACGGCCGGCGTTGCCCACCAGAAGGCTGCCGCCGGTGAACACCAAGGAGGGGGTACCGGCCTCCCCCTGGAACACCAGGTACGAGACGTGCTCCGGGGTATGTCCGGGCGTCTCCATGACAACCACCCGGAGAGAGCCCAGCCGTACCTCGTCGCCCTCAACCACGGCACGGTGGGGGAACTGGTAGTTCCCCCGCCGGGGCGCCACGATGTCCGCCCCGGTGGCCTCCCGCAGCCCCAGAGCCCCCGACACGTAGTCGTTGTGGACGTGGGTCTCCAACACATACCTTATGGACAGGCCCCTGGACCTGGCGTAGTCCAGGAACCGCCAGACATCCCGTTGAGGGTCAACAATAATGGCCTCCCCCTGAGAGGAAAGGATGTAGCTGTTGTCGCCTAGCCCTGGGGTGACAAAGACCTGGAGCTCCATGGGCGCCTCCGTAGCGGGCGGTTTACTTTCCATAATAGCCAATATGGCGGAGAGGCGCTCCCAGGGAGCGCCTCGGTAACCTTGGCTGGCGGTAGGTGTTGGTCCGGTTTATGGAGCGGGACGGGCCGCTGACCAGCCCCCGGCGTCGTCCAGGCCCGTGCCCAGGGGGGACGGCTAGATCTCCTCCACCCTACGTCGGAGCTGGTTTATCATATGGAACTCCAGGGAGCTGTCCCAGTCCTCCTGGCTGCTCTCCTTCTCCTCCATGACCTCCTGGATGGCCCTGTCCAGCCTTCCCCGCAGCCCTTGCAGCAGGGCCTCCACGTCCTGCACTACCTGGCCCTGGACCCGCTCGGCCACGGGCACCGAGAATTGGGCCAGGCTCTCCACTACCCGGGCCACCTCCTGTAACTTGCTGCTCAACCGGTAGGCCAGCTCCTGGTTCCGTTTCTGTAGTTCCCGGCGGGCCTCACTGCTGGACAGTTGCATAGGACACTCCGCTCCCCGTGGCTAAGGGCGTTGATTAGCCGTCAGCCACTGCTGTTCTCCTTTTCCGTCCCCTGTCAGGGCGTATAGGGGCTGCCCGTGACGGCCTTCCGGCTGTCCATGCCTTCCTGGACCACGGCCCGCACCGATGCTACCACATCTGCCAGGGGTACCAGGCGGGACTCCTTGTCCCGGCGCAGCTTCATCTCCACCGAGCCCTGCCGCAGGTTCCGGGGGCTGACCACCAGCCGCACGGGCAGGCCCAGCAGGTCGGCGTCGTTGAACTTGACCCCCGCCGACTCCTCTGTCCGGTCATCGTACAGCACCTCCAGGCCGGCCTCTTGCAGCGACTGGTACAGCCTGTCAGCGGCCTGGGCCACCTCCGGGTTGTCCAGGTTCAGCCCCAGCAGGTGCACTTGGAAGGGGGCGATGGGCATGGGGAAGATGATGCCCTTGTCGTCGTGGTTCTGCTCGATGGCCGCGGCCAGCAGCCTACCTATGCCGATGCCGAAGCAGCCCATGATTATGGGACGCTGCTGACCCTCGCGGTCCAGGAAGTAGGCCCCTAGCTTCTGGCTGAAGGCTGTGCCCAGTTTGAAGATGTGGCCCACCTCGATGCCCCGCTCCGCCTTCAGGGTGCCTTCGCAGCGGGGACATCCTTGTCCCGCCTCAGCCAAGGCTATGTCTCCCATCTGGTCCACCTGAAAGTCGCGAGGGTAGTTGGCGTTGCGCATGTGGGTATCAGGTTTGTTGGCCCCCACTACAAAGTTGGTCCCCAGCATAATGGACTCGTCGGCCACCCGCTTGATGCCCTTGAGGCCTATGGGCGATGCTGACCCGGCCACCAGCCCTGCCCTGGCCACCTCCTCGGGACTGGCCAGACGCAGGTTGTGGGCCTTCAGCATGTTCTTCAGCTTGACCTCGTTGATCTCCAGGTCACCCCGTATGGTGGCGAAGACCATCTGGCCGTCGGCCATGTAGAATACAGCTTTCAGGGTCTTGCTCTCCGGGACGCCCAGGAAGGCCGCCAGGTCCGGGATAGTCTTGATTCCAGGCGTGCTCACCTCCTCCAGGGGCAGGGGCTGCTCGGAAGGGTTGGGCCGCTTCCGCCCCTGGGCGCGCTCGGCGTTGGCCCCGTAGCCGCAGGTGGGGCAGATGAGCACCGTGTCCTCGCCGCTGGGAGCAAGGACGATGAACTCGTGGGAGTCCTTGCCGCCTATGGCCCCGCTGTCGGCCTCCACCATGATGGCCTGGACGCCACAGCGCGAGAATATGTTCATGTAGGCCTGGGCCATGCGCTTGTAGTTCTTGTCCAGCCCCTCCTCGTCGGCATCGAAGGTGTAGGCGTCCTTCATATCGAACTCGCGGGTGCGCAGCAGGCCCCCCCGAGGCCGGGCCTGGTCCCGGAACTTGGTCTGGATCTGGTACAGGTTCAGGGGCAGGTCGCGGTAGCTTTGCACGTACTGCCGCACGATGAGGGTGATGAGCTCCTCGTGGGTGGGGCCCAGCACCAGGTGCCGGTCATGGCGGTCGGTCAGGGTGAACAGCTCCTGCCCGAAGGCGGCGGCCCGGTCCGTCTCCTGCCAGACCTCCAGGGGCTGAAGGGTGGGCATGCGCAGCTCCTGGCCGCCGGCGGCGTCCATCTCTTGCCGCACGATGGCCGATATCTTGTTCATGGAACGCAGGGCCAGGGGCAGGTAGTCGTACACCCCCGCCGCCACCTGGAGGATCATCCCCGCCTTGAGCATCAGGCGGTGGCTTACCGTCTCCGCCTCGGTGGGCTCGGTGCGCAGGGTCTTCGTCACCAGTCTGGTCATTCGCATATATTTATCCAAGTCCCTCGTGTTCTGAAGGTATGTTACCAGAAACGGCGTGCCTGATGTAGGGGCGGGCCTGTACCCTCTATGAGCGAAGGGGCAAGGTCGGGTCCCGGGGGGTCTGCAAGTTGCGGCAGCGCAACCGCTGCGAAGGCAGGGTACGATAGGACGAGGAGTTGGGCTTCATCTGGCAAGGCATGGCGGGCAATCCGCCTCAGTGGCCGGAGGACGTGTAAGCCCCAAAAGCCAATGACAGTACGCCTGCCCTGCGCCCGTGCCCCAGGTCGGTGTGCTCCAGCGTCAAAGACATCAGCAGCCCTGGTGCTGGGACCAGGCGCCGGGCCAGGGGATCCACGGCCAGCCCCAGGCCGTCCAAGGCGTAAGCGCCCAAAAGCGGCTCCGTCTCTTCCTCACCGAAGACTACCAGCGTTACCTCCTCCCGGCCATTATGGCGGACATGGGTCCGCCCCACCGGTCGCTCTATCCTGCCCCATCTGCCAGGACGAACTGACGTGACGTATGAGGCTCCACCCCAGCCCCTTGAGTATGGGGCCGGGGGTAGTGGTGTAGGAAGCACTCGTATCCACCAGGGTTCTGATTTCGCGGTGACGGGGCCTGAAGGGTCACCCACCTCCAGGGTCACGTAGAAGCTCCCAACCTCTCCCTCTACATCTTCTCCACTTCTTCCATCAGCGCGGCCAGCATATCCTTGGCCTCCACCACCCGCAGCTTCTGGCCCTTCTTGAAGATGATGGCCCGACCGTTCCCTGCGGCGATGCCCACATCGGCGTCCTTGGCCTCGCCAGGGCCGTTCACCTCACACCCCATTACCGCCACGCGGATGGGCTTGTTCACCTTCTTCAGCAGCTCGTCCACCTGGTTAGCTAGGCGGATGACGTTCACGTCGGCCCGGCCGCAAGAGGGGCAGGCCACTAGGGTGGTCCCCTTTTGGCGCAGGTTCAGTGACTTCAGGATCTCGAACCCCGTCGCCACCTCCTCCCGCGGGTCGTCGCTCAAGGAGACGCGGATGGTGTCTCCGATGCCCTCGTACAGGAGGATGCCCAGCCCTATGGCGCTGCGGATGGAGCCCGACTTGGCCGTGCCCGACTCGGTGATGCCCAGGTGGAAGGGGTAGGGGACCATGGTGGACAGCCGCCGGTAAGCCTCCACCGTGGTGGGCACGTCGAAGGCCTTCAGCGAGATCTTGATCATGTCGAAGTCCAGGTCCTCCAGCAGGCCGATCTCCCACAGGGCCGTGGCTACCATATGGTCCACCACGCTGTACTCGCCCGGACGGGCCTCGCCGGCCTTGGGCAGCCGGTTCACCATATCGTAGTGCCTGGAGAAGCCGCCCGTCTTGCCGATGCCCCCCACCGGAGGCAGGCTGCCAAAGTTCACGCCGATACGGATGGGGATCTGCCTCTCCTTGGCCGCCTTCACCACCAGCTTCACCTTCTCGGCATCCCGGATGTTGCCAGGGTTCAGGCGCAGGCCGTCCACGCCGCCCTTGATGGCCTCCAGGGCGAGCTGGTAGTGGAAGTGGATATCGGCTATCAGGGGTATCTTTATCTGCCTTTTGATCTCCGGAATGGCCTGGGCCGCCGCCATGTCGGGCACCGCCACCCGGATGATCTCGCACCCCACCTCCTCCAGTCCCTTGATCTGCTCCACGGTGGCCTTCACGTCCCGGGTATCTGTCTTGGTCATGGACTGGACAGCCACGGGTGCGTTACCGCCTATCTGCACGCCCCCCACGAATATGGGCTTAGTGGGCCTGCGCTTTATCATCCTTTCGCTCCTTTCCGGGGCCCCGGCACCTCCTATGGTCGGAGGGCCCTGGAGGTGGTTAGTGCTGTTTACCACCGTGGGCTATGACCTTCCCCCAACGGGCTGGTACAACCTTTTCTCCCAGAGCAGGTTGCGGTCCTGTCCAGACTACTTTAAACCCTCGGTAGCCGAGGCGCAAGAATAGTTCTCCCCGTCGCCATAGTAGATGATTCCTTGCCTGGGTTCAAGCTGGCTCCTTTCCCGGCGTGCTAGAATACGGGAACACCACGGGCAGACCAGGAGGCCGCCATGAAGATCACTGGCATCACCGCCCATGAGGTGGGCATACCCATGCAGGGGGTGCTCCTGTGGGCCTACAGTTTCAGCCAGCACGGTTACAAGGACCACATCGCCATCGCCACCCCGCGCACCATCCTGGAGGTGCACACCGACGAGGGCCTCACCGGCATCGGCGAGGGCAACTCCCCCAAGGAATACTTCGAGAAGACGGTGGCCCGGCGCATCAAGGGTGCCGACCCCTTCCACTGGCGGGCCATCATCGCGCCCGAAAAGGACCCCCATGACAGGGCCGGGCTGGAGTTCGCCATGTGGGACCTCATGGGCAAGTATCTGGGCAAGCCCGTGGCCGCCCTCCTGGGTGGAGGCCAGTACCAGAGGGAGGTCCAGTTCTCCGCCTACGTCTTCTTCCGCCTGCCCAACATGGAGGGCAAGAACGAGGTCAACCTGGAGAACCATGCCGAGCACTGCCTGGAGCTGGTCAAGACCTACGGCTTCCGCTCTCTGAAGCTGAAGCTAGGGGTCTATCCCTATGAGGACGAGCTGCGGGCGGTGCGCCGCGTCCGCCAGGTGGTAGGCCCTGGCCCCAACATCCGCATCGACCCCAACAGCGCCTGGAACATCGACCAGGCCATCAATGCCGCCCGGGTGCTGGAGGATGTGGGCATCGAGTACCTGGAGGATGTGGCCCGGGGCCTGGAGGACCAGGCCAGACTGCGGGCGGCCACCCAGATCCCCGTCTGCGCCGATGGCTCATACTCCCTGGAGCGCCTCTCCCACGTCATCCGCCAGCAGGCCGCCGAGGTGGCCATGTGCGATATCTACGGCTCCGGAGGCATAGCCGGGGTTAAGGACTGGGTCACCGTGGCCCGCACCTTCGGCCTGCGTATTTCCATGCACAGCGGCCGCTGGCTGGGCGTCTCCCACGCCGCCAAGCTCCACGCCGCAGCAGCCTCCGGCCCCTTCCACTTCCCCATCGATGCCCACTACCACCAGCAGGCCGACGACGTGTTGAAGGGAGGCCTGATGAAGTACGGCCCCAATGGCACCATGCAGGTCCCCGACAAGCCTGGCCTGGGCATTGAGCTGGACCCGGAGCGCCTGGAGAGGTGGGCCTACACCGAGGAGCGTAAGCGCCTGTACGCCCAGTACTACCGCGAGCTCCAGGCCAGGTACGGCCACCTGGGCCAGGGCGACTACCAGAAGTTCCTGGAGGCCCACGTCAACCGCGGCGGCCGCTGGTAGCCGGCTCTAGCCCCCATAGTTAGGGCGGTCGGACTTGGTGTACTGCGTAGGGGCCTTGGGAGAACACCTCCGGAAAGACCGGGGAGCCCATGCTATCGTACCACGGCAGCATGTAGTTATAGGGCTCCACGGGCATCAGGAAGACGTACCTCACCCCCAGCTCCCTCAATCGTCGGGCCGCCTCCACGGGGTCGTATATCCGGTAGAACTCTTGGCCTTCCCAGCCGTCCAGGGGTAGGACGTACTGGGGGTCGCCCCCCTTGATGTAATACACCAGCAGCTCCAGGGTGGCCACCCGCTCCCCCGGCGCCAGGTGATCGTTCAGCCAGCGCCACACCTCCACCCGGCCGTCGGCCCACTGACTGATCTCCGTCAGCGGGTCCACCCCCACGTTGCGCCAGTAGTAGAGAGTATCGGCGGGTGTTGGGGGGAGAGCAGAGTTGGACTCCACGTAGGCCTTGCCCATGACGTAGGGTACGGTCCCCGGGAACAGGGCGAAGAGCACCAGCGCCGCCACCACCAGGCCCCTGGCCAGGGAAACCCCTACCTGGGCGGCCTGGGCCAGAGGATAGAAGGCACCCGCCGATAGTACAGCCCCCACAGGTAGGAGGGGCACCAGGTGCCGAGGGAAGGTGGCCGGGGCCATCAACAGCACCGCCAGGGGGACACCCATCCACAGGGCAAGGAACACCACCGTGGTGCGCAGAGAGCCCGGCGCCTGGGCCAGCCAATATATGCCCAGGAGGGTCGTGTCGCCGAGAGCCGGCATCAGGTGCCGGCCCACCAGCAGTAGCCGCGCCCAGTCCGACCCCGTCGGCTCCACCGAGCCCAGCAGGGTGATGCGTCCACTGCTCTGAAGGATGTCCATAGCGATGTCGTAGCCCTGGGGGTCCATCCCCTTGCCCCCGAACCACCCGTAGAGAAAGGGGTAGATGGGGTTGCCCAGCACAACCCAGTTGCGGATATACCACACGCTGCCTACGGCCAAGGCGGGCAGGGCCAGGCCCAGGGCAGCCCGGTAGTCCCGCCGGGCCGCGTGCCATCCCGCTACGGCCAGGAAGGCCGGCGCAAAGTACAAGGCCAGGTAGGAGGTCAGCAGGGCGAAACCGTAGGCGGCCCCCGCCGCCACATGGTACGCCGAGTCCCGTTGCTGGACCCCCAGCACTAGGAAGAGCAGGGTGGTGACCAGCAGGAAGGCGGACAGCGGGTAGCTGGTGGCTGTCACCAACTGGGCCACGAATATGGGCGTCGCTGACAGCATGAGGGCAGCCGCCAGGGCAAACGCCCGGCTGGGCACCACCGCCAGGGCCAATCGGTAGGTGGAGAGGACGGTCAGCAGCCCCAGGGCCGGGCCAAGAAGGCGCAGGTAGAGGTCCGCCACCTGGCCCGCGCTGAAGTAGTAGAGTGCACCCAGAGTTGGGAACAAAGGGGGGTAGTTGGCGCTCATGGGTAGCCCCACCGAAGGCCCGAAGACCTGAGGAAAGCCCCCGTACTTGTAGATGATGGAGGCCATGGTGGCATGGTAGATGACGGAGTCGAAGTAGGTGACCCCCGAGGCTACGGTGTGGAAGAGCAGGACGCCACCAGCCAGGATAGCGGGCGTGTAACCCCAGGGGACCCGCCGCGGCAGCCGCAGGGAGGGGGCCGAGAGCCTCCCCCACCGGGCAGCCGCCGCCCCCAGGACGGCCACCTGCCCCGCCAGGGCCAGGCTAGCGCTCCACCCGTTGAGGACGCCTGCTAATCCCAGCACTATGGCCACGGTACCAGTGACCCCTACCGTCAGGGCTGCCGAGGCGATGAGTATCGTCAGGCCGTCCCAGCCGGCGAAGGTCGGGAGCCGGCTCCACAGGTACCCAACCAAGGCCAGCCCTAAGGTAAGCAGCGCGGCCTGGGGTATCCCGGCCACCTGAATGCCCTGGACCGCCATCTGGGGGTTGAACACCCACTCCACAAAGCGCAGGGGCACCTCCACCCACGCCCAGTTAAAGTAGAGGAAGGTCACCCACAGTATCAGGGCGGGGACAAGGGCGCCCAAGAGCTCGCCCAGGTCAGCGGCCCGGGACCTCTCGGCCAGGGCCCTCGACGTCACGGCTAGCTTTTGGATGGGGACCACCTCCTCACAAGATGGGCAGAGGGTGGTGGATACACTTTGGGGTAGCCATCTTCCTCCTCAGTCTCCGGCGACGCCGGTGCACTGGTCTGTGCCCGAAGGTGTAGGGGTGGCGGCGATCCGGCGTATCCATAGGTGCTCCTGGAAGGAGAAGACGCCTAGCACGTACAGCCCGGGGCCTTCCCGTGGAAGGGCAAACTGGGCGGCTAGCCACTGCCCCGTGTCCGTGCGGGCGAACATGGCGTAGTCCAGGGTCCAGTCGCTGTAGGGGCCCTTGGCGTTGAAGGTGAAGGGCTGGCGGCCCCTGTCCCAGAACTCCACCCAGAGGCACACCGGCTGGTCCTCCGGGACCCAGACGTTGATTCTGGCCTCGCTGCTCAAGGCCGCTACGCCTATAGAGGGGCTGCCCGCCACGTTCTCTGGCGGCACCCACGCCGCCCGGTCTGCCCAATTGATGGAGACAGGGTAGGCCGACCCCTGGATTAGGAAAGTAGGCTCAGAAGGGATGAAGTAGAGCTGGGGGTGCTCCGGCCCAACACTGGGGAAGAAGGAGCTCAGATACTGCTCCAAGACAAAGTCGTTGTAGGGGTAGCTCCTTAGGGAGCCTGGGGGGCGTATATGAGCTGGACACCCTTCTCCTCCAGGAACCGCTGGATCTCTTCGGGGGAAGTCATATGGGCCAGGGGCAGTGCCTCCACAGAATCCAGGTAGAACACCCTGTCTAGATCACCGTCGGCCACATAGTAGTTGGGTATTTGGCCGGGCAGGGCCACTTTCTTTCCAGGGGCCAGACGTCTGTTGATCCCCTGCCAGTCGTTGTACCAGCCATAGCGGCTGGCGATGGCCACCGCGGGTTGCCGGCTCTCCGCCTTGAAGGCCCAGGAGGGCGGAACGCTGTTGTGGCCTTTGAGAATGTCATACTGGTGCCCGTATGTCAGAATTGGAGACGCCGAGGCCACTAGCAGCACCGCCATGACCCCGAAGGTAGCCCCCGCCAGAGATGCCCTGGGCAGTGACTGGAGGAGGACGGCTACGGGCAGCGCCGACATCAGGGCCAGGGCGGGCAGGAAGGTCAGGGGGTGGCGCTCGTGGGCTATGGGGACGAAGGGTGCAGCCCAGAAGAACAGAGCGATGGCAAAGATATAAATGCCAGGCCTCCCTAGCTGCATGGCCCACGGAATCCCCGCCAGGGCCAGCAGGGAGGCGGCGGGAAAGTAGTCGCCGCGGAAGAACAGGAGCCCTAGCCAGTCCCTGGCCGAGGGGTCAACGTGGTCGAAGAGGTAGCGGTAGATAACCGTCTGGAGGAGAGAGTCCCGGGCCTCGGCCGCCCCCTCGGGTATCCCCCCTGAGGAGAACAGGAAGGGATGCACAGGGTTGCCAAAGGCGACCAGGTTCCGCGCCCACCACGGCAGGTTGAGCACAAGGATGACGGCCACCATGGCTATGGGACCGTCCAGGGGGCGGTGCCCAGACCCGGCCAGTCCTTTCTCCAAGGGCAGGCTGGGGCGACCAGCCCTAACCAGCCGGGCCACGGCAGCCACCACCGTCACCGCCAGTATGGGGTAGTAGCCGTTGTAGGAGGTGAGGGCTGCTAGCCCCAGGAACAGCCCCGCCAGCACCCACTCGGCCATGGTACCCCGCTCCTCAGCCCTGACAACAAACAGTAGCCCCAGGGCCACCAGGGCAGCTAGGGGCACGTTGTACAGGGCCTGGAACCCGCCATAGATGGCCAGAGGCGTCAGGGCCGCGAAGAGGGCTGCCACGGGCGCCAGCCACCGGAAGCGCAGGCGCCGCCCGGTCTCGTACACCGCCCACACCATGACCAGGTACATAATGGGAGAGACCATGCGCAGGAACAGGTCGTTGCCCTCGTTCAGTTGCACGTAGAAGTAGCTCCCCAGGGCCGAGTACAGGGGTGGATAGCCCGTATCCATGCCTAGGCCTGGCGAGGTACCCGTCAGGTCCGGGAATCCACCATGGAGGTAGGCGTTCTTGGCAACCACTGCCTGGTAGTACAGGCTGTCCCAGTGGAGTATGGGAAAGGCTAGGGCGTGATAGAAGACCATGCCTGCCGCAATAACCACGGCCCCTATGAGGAACAGGTTCAGCGGTTCGGTGAAGGGTGCCTCCTCCTTCGGCACCTCCCCAGGCCGACGTACCACCGGTCCCAGGGCCACCATCAGCACTATGGCTGTGGCGAAGAGGAAGTTCAGACTGACCCTGGACAGTATCCCCGCAGCGCCCAGCACTGTGGTGAAAAGTCCCGCCAGGCCCAGGGTTAGCCCCGTGAAGGTCAGAGCCACCACGCTCGGGCGCCGCTCATTGACCAGAAGCGCCGGCAGGACCAGGGAGGCCAGGAGCGCTGCCGGCACCAGGCTGACGATGACCTGGGCGGTGGTCCGCCAGAAGAGGCCCAGCCCTTCCGTGGGTAGCTTGGCAACAGCCCACACCGTGGCCAACAGCAGGAACAGAAGGATATACTGGGTGGTGTTGAGGCTGGCGCTGCGGGCAACGGAGGCAGCGTTGCGCCGCCACTCGTTCATCCACTGGAGGGGGCCGCTGCCCAGGTTGGACAGCCGCGCCCCCATATTCATTTTCAGGTTAAATCCACCACGTCCCACAGCTTGTCCAGACGGCAATAGGCGGTCTATTAACCATGGCTGAAAGGGAGGCAGGTTTCCAGGGATAGATAGTCTGTCTTTGAATAGTAAAGGGTCTAGCCAGACCTTCAACAGCTACACAAGGCGCATTTCTGTTAGGGAGCAGGGGGGCGGGGGAACGTCTTGAACGGCTAGCAAGAAAGGGTGAGACTGGACAGGTGCCGGGGGGCGCAGGCGATGACCACCAGGGAGTTGGGATGGCTCAGTCGGCCAGAGCCAGCACCCCGTCCATCTTGGCGTGCTGCCGCAGCAGTTCCTGGAACCGCAGTAGCTTCTCAGGATGGTGGAAACTGCCGGCATCCACCACTTTGGCCAGCTCCTCGGCTGTCTGGAGGGTGTCTGTCTTCACCACCACCACGGGGACCTCTCGGTTAGCAGCCTCGGTATAAACGTAGGGTATGGGCTGGTGGCCGCCCGTCATAACAAGACAGCTAGTGGAGGTCTCCAGGGCGGCCATCTGCTGGTCAGGCCGGTCGGCGCGGGTGATCACGGCCTTGTTCTCGTGCCTGCCGAAGTAGCGGACTCCCCATTCAAGGATGAAGCCACCCACAAAGAAGTGCTCCACCAGCCTGTCGCCCTTGTCCTGGTTCAGGAGCCACTGACCGTTGAGGCGCTGGACGAGCTGTTCCACGGTGAGGGCCAGAAGGCGTCGGTCCTCGGGAATGGCACCCAGCACCTTGACTCCTCGAGCCTCCAGCGCCGGGAGCAAGGCCGTCTTCACCTGCAGCATACGGTATCTGGTCACCGAGTTCAGGAGTACCCCTTCCACGCGTCCACCCACCCGGCTTTGGGTCTCCGCCACCTGTTCAGGGGTGAGGCTGGGGGAGTAGGGGAGTACCAGCAGCACCCGGGCGTCCAGGAGCTCGGCCAACTCCCGGGTGAGGCCGGTGGCGTCGCCTGCCTCGGTGTTCAGGCTGGGGCCCTCCACCATCGTCACGTCAGCCTTCTGGGAGGTGGCGCGGAAGCTATGCAACACCCTCTGGGAAGTCCCCCTGTCCAGGTGAAGGGCCTGGGGTGTGAGCAGTGCCGGAACTGGCAGGGGTTGGTCGGGAGCCTCCAGGGCGGTCTGGGTAGCAAAGGCCACGTCGGCATCGGCGTCGGGGTTGGGACTGAAGGGCTTAAAGTACGCGACCCGCTTACCCCTGGCGGCGAACTCCCGCGCCAGGGCGCAGCACAGGGCGGTCTTGCCAGCCCCGGGCTGGCTGGACGTAACGTAAAGGGTGGCCATACACCTCTCCCGTCTAAGGTGGGAAATCAGCTTCGATAGCTGGGAGCATTATAGCATAGAACCTCTGCACAGGGGCAACGCGGTTGGGGCTCGCTGCCGTCCCCCTGGGCGAGGCGTGTGCTCCTGGCCGGGTTCGGGCGATGTCCCGAGGCGGGTCTCCTTGATCAACGCCGTCCCCGTGGCGGGCCCTCCCTGGGAGCTGCTAGCTATGCGGCGGTCCGTGTTGAAGGGGAAGTCCGCCGAGGTGTACCGCCGGGCCAGGGGATAGAGGGGCATTCTGAGGGGGCGCAGCGACGGAAGGACCTGGAGGTGGCCCAGAGGCTGTGAGACTATTGCAAAATCGGCCGTTTTAGGTCTCCATATCCCTCCGCCAAGAGCCTCGATAACCCTGCCGA
>DAOUBE010000224.1:0-5680 GCA_034432835.1 Dehalococcoidia bacterium
GCTGGAGGCCCGCTCCAAAGCCGCCGCTATCGAGAGGGAGGCCAAGGAGCGCGCCTCCAGGGTTTACGAGGAGAGCAAGCGCCAGGTCGAGGCCAACATGAAGGCCGCTGCCGAGCGCCTGCGCCAGCTCCTGGTCAGCGAGTCCCAGGCCCTTCTCCAGGGGCTGGGCCTTTCCCCCGCTGCCCCCGGTGCCCAGAAGCCCGACGAGGCCGGGCGCGACAGCCAGAACGGGGCCTCTGTCCTCTCTTCCTCACACCTACAACTGGAGAAGCAACTAGACAAGCTCTTTGGGCCCGAGAGCCACGTGGAGGAGCACATCCGCAACCCCCAGCCTGTCTCGGCCTCCAGGCCCAACAACTCCTCCGCGGCCAAGGTTGAAGCCAGGGAGCCCGCCGCCCTAGATGTAGAGGAGCCAGCGAAACCCTTGGTCCAGGGCCCCGGCGCCGAGCGGGACAATCCCCCAGCACCACCCCAGAACGTCACGGAGGAGCAGGAGGAGCCTGAGCCCGCACCAGCACCCGTGCCTGCACCCGCCAAGGCGGAGCAGGCTACCCCCAAGGCGATGTACGAGGGGAACGTCCTACTCTTCCTGTCCCCGGACGCACCCCTCAGCCGCATCCAACGCATACGCCACCTGCTAGAGTCCACCCAGGGTATCAACCTTCTCAGCCAGACGGGCAGCAAGGAGGGCACCACCATATCCATATTCCTCAGCCACCCCCTGCCTCTACTGGAGGTGCTGGGAAGCCTTCCCGACGTGTCCGAAGTGTCAGAGATCAGCGACGACAAGAACTCCTCCGGGGGTTTCTTCAAGAAGCTGGGAGGCAAGCCAAGTCAAATGCCTTCGGTGAAGAAGCTGCGCATCACCACGGCGGGCCGGGTAAGGTAGCCGGGCCTGCCCAGGGTGACGCTGCCTGGGAGAAGTCACGAAGTGGGGCCCCCACTGGGGCCCTTTTCTTTTGCCCGTTGCGCTGCCCCAGTCTGGCCGGTGGCTCCGCCACGCCGGGCCTGGCCTAGCCGCCGCTGGCCGCCTGCTGGTCACTCACAATCTCACCCAGCCCCGCCGCCCTGAAGGCCTGGGCGTTCTTCCAGTAGGCGGCTGCGGCCTTCTGCGCCAGGCCCCGGTGCTCCTCCGGAAGCTCCTTCACCCTCCCCGGCACACCCACCACCAGGCTCTGGGGTGGGACCACGGAGCCGGCCTGGACTAGGGCCTGGGCGGCGATGAGGCAGCCATCGCCGATGACGGCGCCTTCCAGAAGGGTGGCGTTGGTGCCCACAAAGACGTGGTCCCCGATGCGCCGGCAGTGCACCACCGCCCCGTGGGTTATCACCACGCCCTCGCCTATGTCCAGGAAGTCGTCGGTGTGGATGACGGCGTTGTCCTGGACCACCGTTCCCCGGCCTATGGTGATGCGGCCGTAGTCCCCCCGTATCACCGCCCCGGGCCAGACGCTGGCCCCCTCCCCTATGACCACGTCGCCGACGATGTAGCACGCCTCACTGATGAAGGCCGTGGGGTGGATGATGGGGGTTTTGCCGTAGATACTGCGGATCATGGAGCCTCCTGACTAGATGGCGGGCATCAGCCCGAAAGGCCCTGGCTGGCGCGGGCGCCGGCCCTGGCCGCCGGGGCCTCTCTACCTCTGGGCAGGGCCCTGGACAGGGCCTGGGCCACAGTGGAGGCCGTCTCCACCTGCATCTCCGGTATATGCTGGACAGACCTGGCAACGGAAGGAGGTACGATGCACCGTCGGTAGCCCAGGCGAGCGGCCTCGGCCAGACGCCGCTCCACCTGGGGCACGGAGCGCAGCTCCCCGCTCAGGCCCACCTCGCCCAGGGCCACCAGCCTAGAGTCCAGGGGCACGTTGCGGAGGCTGGAGCCAATGGCCAGGGTGACGGCCAGGTCTGCCGCCGGCTCGCTGACCTTGAGGCCGCCCACCACGTTCACTATGATGTCCTGGCTGCCCAGGGCCAGGCCCGCCCGCTGGGAAAGCACAGCGGCTAGCATGAGAAGACGGTTGAAGTCCACCCCGTTGGCTATCCTCCGGGGCGCCGGAAGGAAGGAGGGTGAGGTGAGGGCCTGTACCTCCACCAGGATGGGCCGGTTCCCCTCCATCATCGGCAGCACCGCCGACCCTACCGCCGACTCCTGGCGCTCGGCCAGGAGCATCCGGGAGGGGTCGGGCACCTCCTCCATCCCCGCGGAGCCCATCTGGAACACACCGATCTCGTCCGTGGAGCCGAAGCGGTTCTTGACTCCCTTCACGATGCGGTAGCTGCTTAGGCGCTCGCCCTCTATGTAGAGGACCACGTCCACCATGTGCTCCAGCACCCTAGGGCCGGCCAGGGTACCGTCCTTGGTCACGTGGCCGGCCAGCAGGACGGGCACGGACCGGGCCTTGCACCATAGCATCAGCCGGCGGGCACACTCCCGCACCTGGCTTACGCTGCCTGCCCCGCCCGGGGCCTCCTGGGTGTACAGGGTCTGGACCGAGTCCACGATGGCCAGGCGGGGCTTGACCTCCTCCAGCCGCTGCAGCGCTGCGTCCACGTCCGTCTCGGCCAGGAAGAACAGGCCCCGGCCAGGGAGGCCTAGGCGCTCCCCGCGGAGCTTCACCTGCTGGGCCGACTCCTCGCCAGAGACGTAAACCACAGGTGGGGCCTTCTGGCCCATGAGCTGGGCGACCTGGAGCAGCAGGGTGGACTTGCCGATGCCCGGCTCCCCTGCCATCAAGGTAAGGGAGCCTGGCACAAGGCCTCCACCCAGTACCCGGTCCAGCTCCTTCAGCCCCGTGGTAAGCCTTTCATCGGTGTGGGCCGAAACCTGGGACAGCTCCTGGAGCTCGGAGCTGGTCACCCCCAGCCAGCGGCCGGTGCTGGCCGTCGCGGCGGAGCCCCTGGTGGGGGCCTCCACCAGGGGCTCCGGGCTCCGGCAGGAGGGGCAGAAGCCCATCCACTGCAGGCTCTCGTAGCCGCACTGGGGGCAAAAGAACAGGGGCTTACTCCGGTCCTTGGGCATAGGACACGCCTTCTAGTTTTGGAGCCATTATAACAGAGAAGGGGGAGGCCTGTTGGCCTCCCCCTTGTTCACTGTCGCAGCATCCTGATATCAGGAAGCCAGGGCTACCTTGCTGCGCACCACGATCTGACCGTTGTCCACGTCAACCACCACGGTGTCGCCGCTGGTGATCTTACCAGCCAGGAGCTCCTCGGACAGCTTGTCCTCCACCAAGTTCTGGATGACCCGGCGCAGCGGGCGTGCCCCGAAGGTGGGGTCGAAGCCCTTGTCTGCCAGGAACTCCCTGGCAGCCTGGGTGACCTCCATCTTGATAGACTTCTCTGTCAACTGCTTGGCCACCTGGTTCAGCATCAGGTCCACGATGGCCAGGATGTGCTCCTTGGTGAGGGCGTGGAACACAACCGTGGCGTCGATACGGTTCAGGAACTCGGGCCGGAAGAAGCGCTTTACCTCGTCCAGCACCTTATCCCGCATGCGCTCGTAATTCTGCCGCTCCAACTTGGCGTCGTCGCCCTTGGCCAGGAACCCTATGGTGGACTCCTTCCTCAGCAGGTCAGAGCCCAGGTTGCTGGTCATGACTATGATAGAGTTGCGAAAGTCCACCTTGCGGCCCTTGGCGTCGGTCAGGTGACCGTCGTCAAAGATCTGCAGCAGGATGTTGAACACCTCGGGGTGGGCCTTCTCGATCTCGTCCAGCAGTATGGCGCAGTAGGACTTGCGCCGCACGGCCTCGGTGAGCTGGCCGCCCTCTTCGTAGCCTATGTAGCCGGGAGGCGCGCCCACCAGGCGGGCCACCGTGTGCCGCTCCATGAACTCGGACATATCCAGGCGGATCATGTTGTCCTCGCTGCCGAACATGAACTCGGCCAGCGCCCGCACCAGCTCCGTTTTACCCACGCCGGTGGGGCCGAGGAACAGGAACACGCCTATGGGCCTTCTGGGGTCCTTCAGGCCAGCCCGAGCGCGGCGCACCGCCTTGGCGATGGTGGCGATGGCCTCGTCCTGCCCAACTATGCGCTTGTGGAGCTCCTCCTCCATGTGCAGGAGGCGCTCTGTCTCCTCCATGGCCAGCCGGGTCACAGGGATACCTGTCCACATGCTGACCACCTCGGCGATATCTTCCTCAGTGACCACAGGCTTCTCCTGGCCCTGGGCCTGCTGGAACTCACGCTCCAGGTTCTCCAGCTTGTCCACCAGTTTCAGCTCACGGTTCCGCAGCTCCGAGGCGTACTCGTACTGCTGGGCCAGTATGGCCTCTTCCTTCTCCCGCCGCACGCTCTCGATGACCTTGGAGGCCTCTTTCAGGGAAAGGGGTATGGTGCTCTTGCGCAGCCGTACCCTGGAGGCCGCCTCGTCCATCAGGTCGATGGCCTTGTCAGGGAGGAACCGGTCGGCTATGAAGCGGGCCGCCAGGTTGGCCGCCGTCTTGAGGGCCTCATCGGTGATGACCACCCGGTGGTGCTCCTCGTAGCGGCTCTTGACGCCCCGCAGGATCTCCACGGTCTCGTCCACCGAGGGCTCCTCCACCATGACGGGCTGGAAGCGCCTCTCCAGGGCTGGGTCCCGCTCCACATACTTGCGGTAGTCGTCCAGGGTGGTGGCGCCGATGGTCTGGAGCTCGCCCCGGGCCAGGGACGGCTTCAAGATGTTGGCGGCGTCCACAGCGCCCTCGGCCGCACCGGCACCCACTATGGTGTGCATCTCATCGATGAAGAGGATGCAGTTGCCGGAGTTGCGGATCTCCTCGACCACCTTCTTCAGGCGCTCCTCGAACTCGCCGCGGTACTTGGTACCAGCCACCAGGGCACCCATGTCCAGGGTGACCAGGCGCTTGTTCTGGAGGGTCTCCGGGACCTCTCCCGACACGATGCGCTGGGCCAGGGCTTCAACAATGGCCGTCTTGCCAACCCCAGGCTCGCCGATGAGGACGGGGTTGTTCTTGGTGCGCCGGCTGAGGATCTGGATGACCCTCTGGATCTCCTTCTGCCTGCCGATGACCGGGTCTAGCTTGCCCGCCCTGGCAGCGGCGGTCAGGTCGATGCCCAACTGGTCCAGGGTGGGGGTGCGGGTAGCGCCGCGGGCGCCGTGCAGACCCTGGGGGGCACTCTGACTGAGGATGCGGTAGGTCTCCGCCCGCACCCGGTCCAGGGTCACGCCCAGGCTCTCCAGGACGCCGGCCGCCACGCCTTCACCCTCGCGGAGCAGGCCGATGAGCAGGTGTTCGGTGCCGATATAGGTGTGATTCATGCGGCGGGCCTCGTCCACGGCCAGCTCAATGACCTTCTTGGCCCGCGGGGTCAGACCGATCTCCCCCTGGATAGGCTTCTCACCGCGCCCGATGATGAACTCGACGGCGGAGCGTACCTTGTTCAGGTCAACGCCCAGGTTACTCATGACCCTGGCAGCCACACCCTCGGTCTCCCTTACCAGGCCCAGGAGAATGTGCTCGGTCCCGATGTAGTTGTGATTGAATCGCTGAGCCTCATCCTGAGCCAGAGAGAGGACTCGCCGTGCTCTTTCTGAGAACTTTTCAAATCTGCTTGCCATGCTGTCACCCCAGCTTTCGGCGGTGTATTAAGCGCGGGTACCAGGGTCTGACCATAAGCCCTAGGACCTGCTCCTGACCGGGTCAAGGTGCAAGTGGGGGGAGAAACCCTTAAT
>DAOUBE010000225.1:0-10982 GCA_034432835.1 Dehalococcoidia bacterium
GGGCCACCTCCTTTCTGGTCTATTCTCACCCAGAAGTGTGGCCCCTTCTGCTTCTACTTTTCCACGCCTACTGTCTCATATCTATCTGAACTTTTTCACCCCTTGACTGAAGGCTGCTGGAGGAGGCGGGCGAGCTCTACTTACAGAACATGGTCTTAGATTTGATAAACGCCCCGGCTGGCCATGTGGCTCTGCCGGTAAGCCAGGTCGGCGATGGTGGTAGAGGTGAGGACACCCTGAATTGCCTCCTCCACAGACCTCCAGATGTCTCGCTGAGCACAGGTCTGGTACATGATACAATCTGTGGGCTCAATAAAACAGTCCAGAGGAGGGGAGCTTCCCTCCAGGGTGCTCATAATCATCCCCAGGTCGATCTCCCGGGGGTCTCTGGCCAGGGTGTGGCCCCCCTGGGGGCCGCGCCGGCTGCGGATGAACCCGAACTTGTTGAGGGTGGTGAGGAGCTGGTCCAAGTAGGGCTCGGGGATGCCCTGTCGGTTGGCGATCTCCGAGGTCTGAACGGGGCCTTCGCCGGAGTGCATGGCAAGGTCAACTAAAGCCCTGACGCCGTAGTCCACTTTCATTGGAATCCTCATGGCGCTCCCCACCTTTACCATAACCTCTGAGGTATTGTAGCACCTGGGGGTGGGTGTTTTCAATATTGTCTATTGACAAGCTATATTATCCGGCAGGTCACACCCTGCACCAGGGCAAGCCCTGGACCCTCCTCTTTGGGTCCCCAAGAAGGAGCCTTGTTTCCCCCCACCCGCCCTCGATGGGTTTTCGGGGGACACCCCACGTTATCCCGAGGGGGATTTCCAATCCCTCTTGGTATTGAGACCCCAAAAGGGCGGGTGGGCTTGCCGGCCCTCGTCGTCTTCTTACAGCGTCCCAGTGCCTGGCCATCGATGGGCGGGGACGGGGTGCCTTCTCATGTCCTGTGTCGCCTTGCCGCGCTGTGGAAGAGATGGCCAGTGTTGGTCCCCCGTACACCCCCCAGGCCCAGGGCGTCGGCCACATCTCTTCCCTCAGCACGTTTGCGTAGGCGTCCTCCTGGGGCAGCCCTTGGGTGAGCGTCTGCCTCTCCTGGCGCTGGCTGCGGCTGGGACAGACCGCCATCTGACTACCCCCAGATTGGGAAGCACTACCACTCCTGAACAAACAGCACCTTAGCTTGCCAAATGTTGCCTTGCGTCATCATCACTGTTACCATGATGCTGTGGAGCGCACCACTATCTCCCTACCGGATGACCTGCTAAACCGCCTGCGCCTAATGGCCGCAGAGCGCAGCATCTCCATGGCGGCTCTTGTCCGGGAGGCGTTGGAGGAGAAGGCCCGAAGCTATAGGCCCCGGCCACGCAGTTGGGGCATCGGAGCTTCGGGGCATACAGATACCTCCAGCAAAGCCAGTGATATGCAGCCCGAGCCCCGATCATGGCGCTAGTTCTGGATACTGGGCCGTTGTACGCGACCCTGGACCGGGACGATGCCCAGTACCGGCGGTGCGTGGACCTCTTGGAAAGCACCGCGGAGCCGTTGGTTATCCCCGCCCCCGTCCTGGTGGAAGTGGACTGGCTAGTCCACACTCGACTTCACACCGGAGTCTTCCTGGCCCTCCTGGACGACATTATCGCGGGTGCCTACCTGATGGAGGAATTACAGCCTCAGGACTACCGGCGCATCCGTGAGCTCTGTGACCGCTATGGTGATAGAGGCGTAGGGTTCGTTGACGCCTCCGTCCTTGCGGTGGTCGAGCGACTCAACGAACCAAAACTGGTTACCCTTGATTACCACCATTTCCGCATCCTCCGGCCCCGCCACGTGGACTCGCTGAAGCTGCTTCCGGAAGAGCCATGACAAAGAAGTCAACCCTTAGATTAGCCAGTGAAGTACCCCGTGTCTAACTCCCATTCCTTCACCCTCCTCTCCACCTGCCCCCAGACCCGGGCCCGGGCCGGCCTGCTCCAGACTCCCCACGGCGCCGTCCCCACCCCCGCCTTCATGCCCGTGGCCACCCAGGCCAGCGTCAAGACCCTCACTCCCCAGGACGTGGGTGACGTGGGCGCCACTATCGTCCTCTCCAACACCTATCACCTGTACCTGCGCCCCGGCGTCGAGACTGTGCACCGTCTGGGCGGCTTGCACAGCTTCATGGGCTGGGACGGTCCCATCCTCACCGACTCGGGCGGCTTCCAGGCCTTCAGCCTGGGCACCCTCCGCCGCGTCTCCGACGAGGGTGTCCTCTTCCGCTCCCACATCGACGGCTCCGAGCACTTCTTCACCCCCCAGGCCTCCATCCGCTATCAGGAGCTCCTGGGCGCCGACATCATCATGTGCCTGGACCAGTGCATCGCCTACGGCGAGTCCGAGGAGGAGGTGCGGCGGGCCATGGAGCGCACCCATCGCTGGGCCCTGGCCTGCCGCCAGGCCCACCAGAGGCCCGACCAGGCCCTCTTCGGCATCGTCCAAGGGGGTGTCTTCCCCCACCTGCGCCAGGAGTCGGCCCGCTACCTGGCCTCCCTGGACTTCCCGGGCTACGCCGTGGGGGGCCTGGCCGTGGGCGAGTCCAAGGCCACCATGTACCAGGTGCTGGACTGGACGGAGCCCCTGCTGCCAGGGGACAAGCCCCGCTACCTGATGGGGGTGGGTGCCCCCGACGACCTGGTAGAGTGTGTGGCCCGGGGTATGGACCTCTTCGACTCGGCCCTGCCCACCCGGGTGGCCCGCAATGGCGCCCTCTTCACCCCTGGCGGCAGGGCCGATATCACCAAGGCCCAGTACCGAGAGCAGCAGTCCCCGGTCCAGGAGGGCTGCGACTGTTACACCTGCGGCCATTTCTCCGCCGCCTACCTGCACCACCTTTTCCGCGCCCGGGAGCTGCTGGGGCTGCGGCTGGCCTCTATCCACAACCTGCGCTTTGTCCTGCGGCTGATGGAGGAGATGCGAAGGGCCATCCTGGAGGGCACCTTCCCCGCCTTCCGCGAGCAGTTCCTGGCCCGCTACCAGCCCACCGATGAAGAGCGGCGCCTGGCCCAGAAGGCCCGATGGATGGAGGAGCGCGGCCTGCTCACCAGTCGGGAGGAGAGCTAGTCCTCTGCCCTGGGTAACCAGGTGGATAGGATGACAGTTAGGGGTTCCTCTTCGGCGGACAGTTGTGCTCCCCCTCCAGCCAACGCCAAGACCCAGCCCGAAGGACATCCCGAGTAGGGTCACGGCCCGAGAGCACGGGAGAAGGGCCTACTCTTTGTGAGAAAGTAAAATCCCCTCCTTGCCAGGGAGGGGACTAAGCAGGTTACTTGGGGCCAGCCGTATTTCGGCCAGAAGGGGCGTTTAGGCGCCTCCCGCCACGGCGGGGACGATGCTCACCTCGTCGCCGGGCTTGGTGGAGGTGGTCAGGCCCTGGAGGAAGCGAACGTCCTCGCCATTCAGGTAGATGTTCACAAAGTCCCGCAGCTCTCCGCCCTCGTCTAGAAGGCGCTCCTTGATACCGGGGAACTGGGCGTTGAGATGCTCGATGACCTCGGACAGGGTGGAGCCGGACACCTCCACCTTGTCCTTACCCTGGGTCACCCGCCTCAAGGGCGTCGGAATCCTCACCATCACTTCAGGCATTACCGGGTCCTCCTGCCGAACCTAAGGATCATCCTTGGTATTATAAATTGGGTACCGGGCCTTATTAAACCCCCGCCGTCGGAGGCCTCTCAGCCCTCGATGACGTCTCCGCTCACCGGGTCCACGCGCACTCCCATAGACCTGACCCACTCCAGCCCCCGCTCTATCTCCGACTCGTCCCCCTCCAGCTCCAGGACCACCCAGCCCATGTTCTCCCGCACGTCGGCGCGGCGGATGTTGGTGACGATCTGGAACCGCTGTCCAAGCTGGTAGATCACCGGTTCCGTCACCAGGCTTGGGGGGAAGGTGAACTTGACCCGGCGTTTTCCAGACGTCATCGCTGGCCCCCTGCCGCGCTGGCTCCATGGATCGCCTCTTCGAAGGACTTTAGGGTAGGCTCCACAGTCAGGGGATGGACGACGTCGCCTACGGCTTCCTGGGTCTTTAGGCCGTTGCCCGTGATGTAGGCAACCGTGACCTCGTCTCGTTTTATGACGCCCGTCCGGGCCAGGTGCGCCAGGCCGCTGATAACCACGCCGCCGGCCGTCTCGGTGAAGATACCCTCGGTCTCCGCCAGCAGCTTGATCCCCTCCACTACCTGGTCCTCGGGCACGGCGTACCCGCTGCCCTTGGACTCTTTGATGGCCCGCAGGGCGTAGATGCCGTCGGCGGGGTTGCCGATGGCCAGGGACTTGGCGATGGAGTTGGCCCGTACTGGCCGGATGTGGGTCCTGCCGGCCTGGTAGGCCTCGACGATGGGGGCGCAGCCCTGGGCCTGGGTCAGGTGCATGCGGGTATAGACCGGGCCCTCCACCAGCCCCAGGTTGGCCAGCTCCTTCAGACCCTTCCATATCTTGGCGTACAGTGCGCCCGAGGCCGCTGGCACCACCACGTGGTGGGGGAGGCGCCACCCTAGCTGCTCCACCACCTCGTAGGCCAGGGTCTTGCTACCCTCGGTGTAATAGGGGCGCATGTTGACGTTGACGAAGGCCCAGGGGTAATTGTCCGATATCTCCGAGCAGAGGCGGTTCACCTCGTCGTAGGTGCCCTTGACGGCCACCACGGTGGGCTTGTAGATGGCCGCACCGATGATCTTGCCGTACTCCAGGTCGGCGGGGATGAACACCACTGCCCGGATACCCGCCCGGGCGGCGTGGGCCGCCACGCTGCCGGCCAGGTTACCCGTGGAGACGCAGGCCAGGGTGTTGAAGCCGAACTCCAGGGCCTTGGTAGCCGCTACAGAGACCACCCGGTCCTTGAAGGAGAAGGTGGGGTTGACGCTGTCGTTCTTGATGTACAGGTGGTCCAGGCCCAGGATTCTACCCAGGTTCCGGGCCTTGATGAGGGGGGTGAAACCCGCATTGATGTCCACGGCGTTCTCCCCGTCCACGGGGAGGAGGTCTTGATAGCGCCACATGCTCAGGGGCCCGCGGGCAATGCGCTCCCGGCTGATCACCTCGGCGATGGCGTCGTAGTCGTAGGTGACCTCCAGGGGGCCAAAGCAGAAGTCACAGACGTTCAGCGGTTCCAGAGGGTATTCCCTACCGCACTCCCGGCACCTGAGGCTCTTTATGTACGCCAATAGCCCGTCCTCACGGCAATGGAATAACAAAGACCCCTCTAGGGAGTCTCTTGTCCTGAGATGCTATCAAAGCACCTGGGGGATGTCAAGGAAGAGGGGACTGGCCTAAAAAGGGGGAGCTCCCCGGCAGGCCGGGGAGCTCCCCACTGTGGATGGGCCGGCGCACCGCGGTTGGCCTACGCCTTCTTGCCCTCGATGGCCTGGCCGCCCACGTGGATCTTCAGGCTCTTGGGCCTGACCTCCTCCCTCTTGGGGAAGCGGATGGTCAGGACACCGTGCTCGTAGTTGGCCTCGCCCCTGTCGGCATCAACCCCCTCGGGGAGGGTGATGGTGCGGCTGAAGGAGCCGTAGCGCCGCTCCCGCAGCAGGACGTTCTCCTCCTTGACCTCCTCCTCGCCCTTCACCTCACCCTTGATGGTGACGGTGTTGCCCGTGATGCTGATGTCCAGGTCCTCGGGCCGGATGCCGGGGACGCTGGCCTTCAGCACCACGTGGTCATCGGTCTGGAAAACGTCCACTGGCACGGTCCACTCACCGCTCCAGAGGCGGGGCCAGCGGTCACCGTCACCTCTGCCAAAGAAGTGTTGCATCATACGGTCCATCATATCTTCCATTCTCTGGAGCTCCGCAAAGGGTTCCCAGCGTCGAAGCACCATATGACACACCTCCTTGGTGAGAATTGGCTTTGATGCGGGGGCTTTCCGTCGCCCCCTTGCACCTGAAATCTTACAACATCTAACATGATATTGTCAAGATATCTCTTCAGTTTCCTGCAATTATCTTGACGGCTTGTCGCGCAGCGTCTATAATGTTGCTTTGGCAGAGATCGAGAACAGCCCTGTGGCAGCCTGAAGCAGCCTTGGGCGTAAGGACACTATGAAGGACTATTACAAGATTCTCGGCGTCCCCCGGGGCGCATCGGACAAGGAGATACGCCAGGCCTACCGCCGCCTTGCCCGCCAGCTCCACCCGGACCTGAACCCGGGTGACCCACAGGCGGAACAGCGGTTCAAGGAGGTCAACGAGGCCTATTCCGTTCTCTCCGACCCCGAGAAGCGGCGCAAGTACGACCAGCTCGGGGAGGCCTGGCAGCAGTCCGAATCGTTCTCCCGCACCACCCCAGGGGCCGACCCCTTCCAGTGGTTCTTCGGGGGCGGGCCTTCCTTCGGCCGGCGCCGTGGCCCCTTCTCCTTCTTTGACCTGGGCGACTCTGGCCTGGGCGACATCTTCTCCACCTTCGAGAACATGGCCAGCCCTTCGGCTGAGGTCACCACGGAGCTCAGCCTGGAGGAGGCCTACCACGGCACCACCCGCCTGGTGCAGGTGCCAGGCAGCCCCCGCCGGGGCGGCACCCGCACCCTGGAGGTGAGGATCCCCCCTGGCGTGGACAACGGCTCCAGGGTACGGCTCTCCTTGGGTAACGGAAGCGGCGGCGACGTGTACGTCGTCACCCAGATTCGGCCCCATCCTCGCTTCCAGCGCCAGGGCCCCGACCTGATCACCACAGTGGAGGTGCCCCTGGAGGACGCCGTCCTGGGCGGCGAGGTGGAGGTCCCCACCATGACCGGTAAGGTCATGCTGCGCCTGCCCCCGGAGACCCAAAACGGCCAGCGCTTCCGCCTGGCCGGCAAGGGCATGCCCGTGCTGGGCCAGCCCGGCGTCTTCGGTGACCTGTATGCCGTAATCAAGGTAGTGCTGCCCAAGGGCCTCTCCCCCAAAGAGAGGGAGCTCTTTGAGCAGTTGAAGGCGCTGCGCATGGCAAGGAGATAAATCCATGAACGACTGGAGAACTGAGAGTCCTGACGACCAGCCCTGCTACGTTATAAGCATCGCCGCCAAGATGGTGGGGGTCCATGCCCAGACTCTGCGCTATTACGAGCGCATGGGGCTGGTATCGCCCTCCCGCACTGGCGGACGCAACCGCCTCTACTCGCCTAGGGATATCGAGCGCCTGCGGCGCATCAAGACCCTGGTGGACGATATGGGCGTCAACCTGGCAGGGGTAGAGGTGGTGTTCAAGCTGTTGGACCGCATCGCCGAGCTGGAGCAGCAGATGCTCCACATGAGCCAGGAGCTGCAGCGTCTGAGGGGGCGCCAGGTGCTGCCCCAGGCCAACACAGGGCAACAGGAGGATACAAACTATGGTCCTTAAGCCAGATAGATTCACGGAGCAGGCCCAAGAGGTGCTGGCCGCCTCCCAACAGATGGTCCGCCAGATGCAGCACAACCAGTGGGATGTGGAGCACATCCTTCTGGCCCTGCTGGACCTGGAGGGTGGCGTGCCCCAGCAGGTCCTGGAGCGGTTGGGTATTAGGGTGGATGAGGTGAAGTCCCGGGTGCGCCAGGCCCTGGAGCGCGCCCCCAAGGTGGCCTACTCCTCCCAGATGATCTACGCCACCCCTAGGGCTCAGCGCCTTTTGGAGAACGCCGAGGCCGAGGCCAACCGCCTGAAGGACGAGTTCATCGGCACCGAGCACCTGTTCATCGCCGCCGTCCTGGAGCGGGAGGGGGAGTCGGCCCGCATCTTCCGGGAGCTGGGTATAGACCAGGAGAAGGTCTATCAGGCCCTAATGAACATCCGCGGCTCCCACCGGGTCACCGACCCCAGGGCAGAGAGCAAGTACCGCTCCCTGGAGAAGTACAGCATCGACCTGACCGCTCTGGCCCGCCAGGGCAAACTGGACCCTGTGGTGGGGCGGGACGAGGAGATACGCCGCGTCATGCAGGTGCTCATGCGCCGCAAGAAGAACAACCCCGTCATCATCGGCGGCGCGGGCGTGGGCAAGACGGCCATCGCCGAAGGGCTGGCCCAGCGCATTGTGGCCGGGGACGTGCCCGACGCCCTCAAGGACCGCCGAGTACTGGCCCTGGACATGGGCGCCCTGGTGGCCGGCTCCAAGTTCCGCGGCGAGTTTGAGGAGCGCCTCAAGGCCGTGATGGACGAGGTGAAGGCGGCCCAGGGTGAGGTGATCCTGTTCATCGACGAGATTCACACGGTGGTGGGCGCCGGCGGGGCCGAGGGCGCCATCGACGCCAGCAACCTTATGAAGCCCGCCCTGGCCAGGGGCGAGCTCCAGTGCATCGGTGCCACCACCCTGGACGAGTACCGCAAGCACATCGAGAAGGATGCCGCCCTGGAGCGCCGCTTCCAGCCCATCTATCTAGAGGAGCCCTCCGTTGAGGACACCATAGAGATCCTCAGGGCCCTCAAGCCTCGTTACGAGGCCCACCACAAGAACAAGATCGATGACTCGGCCCTGGTGGCCGCCGCCCGCCTGAGCCAGCGCTATATCACCGGCCGGTTCCTGCCCGACAAGGCCGTGGACCTCATCGACGAGGCGGCCAGCAAGCTGCGCATCGATAACGAGAGCCTCCCCCAGGACCTGAAGCGCATGGAGGCCCGTATCCAGGAGCTGATGAACCAGGAGGAGGCCGCCGCCCAGAGGGCGGAGTACCAGCGCGCCGCCGAGCTCAAGGCGGAGCGTCTGCGCCTGGAGCAGGAGTACAAACAGGGCCGCGAACGCTGGCTCAAGGAGCGCAACCTGGACGACGTGGTGGACCAGGAGGACATAGCCCAGCTCATCTCCGCCTGGACCGGCATCCCCGTGGCCCGCTTGCTGGAGGGCGAGGCCGAGAAGCTGCTGCACATGGAGGACCGCCTCCACGAGCGCATAGTGGACCAGGACGAGGCCGTGGCCGCCGTCTCCGAGGCTATCCGTCGCGCCCGCGCCGGCATGAAGGACCCCAAGCGGCCCATCGGCAGCTTTATATTCCTGGGCCCCACCGGTGTGGGTAAGACGGAGCTGGCCCGCGCCCTGGCCCAGTTCCTCTTTGACGACGAAGAGAACATGGTGCGCATCGACATGTCCGAGTACATGGAGAAGCACACCGTGTCCCGTCTCATCGGCGCCCCGCCGGGCTATGTTGGCTACGAGGAGGGCGGCCAGCTCACCGAGGCCGTGCGACGCCGGCCCTTCCAGGTGGTCCTGTTCGATGAGATCGAAAAGGCCCACCCGGACGTGTTCAACGTCCTCCTCCAGATTCTGGAGGATGGCCGCCTGACCGATGGCCAGGGCCGCACAGTGGACTTCCGAAATACCGTCATCATCATGACCAGCAACCTGGGCACCGCCGAAGCCAGCCGCCAGCAGCTAGGCTTCCGCCGTGACGGGGATAGGCCCGTGGACTACGAGCGGCTGAAGGACTCGGTCTTCGAGGCCCTTAAGCGCACCTTCCGGCCCGAGTTCCTGAACCGCATCGACGAGATCATCGTATTTAAGCCCCTGGACCACGAGCAGATAGTCAAGATTGTGGAGCTTATGCTCCGCGAGGTCCAGAAGCGGCTGGCGGACCGGAACATCACCTTCGAGCTGACCCAGGAGGCCAAGGACTGGCTGGTCCAGGAGGGCTTCGACCCGGTGTACGGTGCCAGGCCGCTGCGCCGCGCCGTCCAGCGTTACGTGGAGAACGCCCTGGCCAAGGGGATCCTCTCCGGCCAGTTCAAGGAGGGCGACCACGTGGTGGTGGGCGTGGAGAACGGCGTCCTACAATTCACCCTTGGCACTAGAACGGGGGCGGGCGTATCCTAGTGAGAAATGGCCCAATGGGAAGACCGCTTTCTTCGGGTTGAAGGCATCCGGGTGCACTACGTGGTTGCCGGAGAGGGCCCGGCCGTCCTGCTGGTCCATGGCCTGGGCGCCTCTCTGGCAGCCTGGTGGGAGAATATTGCGGCCCTCGCCCAGAACCACCGGGTCTATGCCATAGACCTGCCGGGCTCCGGCGACTCCGACAAACCCCGCCACGTCCGCTACGACGCCTACGAGGCCGCGGACTTCCTCCACAAATTCCTTAACAAGCTGAACATCCACCGGATATCCCTCATCGGGAACTCGGCGGGAGGGCTCATCTCTGCCATCTACGCCATCAACCATCCGGACAGGGTGGCTGCCCTGGTGCTGGTCTCATCGGCGGGGCTGGACAGGCCGCTGGCCTGGTTCCTGCGGCTGGCCTCGGTCCCCCTGCTGGGCCGCCTCCTCCACTTCTGGCAAGGTAAGAGCCCCAAGCACATCCTCCGGTCGGTGTTCTACACCCCCAAGGCCCTGAGCGAGGAGCTGTTCCACGAGCTGGCCCGCGTCCGGACGCTGCGGGAGGCACGCATAGCCGTGATCAAGTCTATTCAGGGGGGTGTGAATCTTCTGGGGCTGCGCAAACGTATGCGTATCTTGGAGAGGCTGCGCAACGTTGATGTGCCCCTGCTGATAGTGTGGGGGCGAGAGGATAAAATCATCCCCGTATCCCACGCCTACCTGGCTGCCCGGGAGCTGCCAAGAGCCCAGGTCTGCATCATTCCCAACTGCGGCCACTGGCCCCAGATGGAGAAGGCTGAGGAGTTCAATGAAATGGTCTTGAGATTTCTTTCTGGCGTCGAGGGTAGGGAGAAGGTGGTACCTTGAACTCCCCCGACGGGGAGCCGGCCACCAAACCCCGCCGGTGGTTGACCAGGGACAACCTTATCCGGCTGCTGGTCTTCGTCGCCATCCTTGGCCTCATGGCGACGGCCTTTCTTATCCGAGGGACCTTTCAAGACCTGGACCGCGTGGGTTACCCCGTCATAGCCCTGCTCTCCTTCCTGGGCAGCGCTAGCATAGTCATACCCGTTCCCGGCTTGCTAGGCGTGTGCACCGGCGGGGGCCTTCTGGCCCCCGCCTTGGTGGCCCTGGTGGCGGCAACGGCCGAGTCCTTTGGCGAGATAACGGGCTACGCCGCTGGCGTTACAGGAAGGCCCGCCCTG
>DAOUBE010000226.1:0-4769 GCA_034432835.1 Dehalococcoidia bacterium
CTCGGCCACGGCCTGGCCCGACTCCTCCGGGCTGAGGCCTCCCACTCCCGCTCCGTGGGCGACGGTGGCCACAGTGGTCACACCTAGGCCGCGAAGGTAGCGCAGGGCCGAGCCCATTACCTGACGGACCGCCTCCGCGTTGAACTCCTGCTCCTTGCCCAACCCCACCACAGCCACCCTGGCGGCGGGGAGCCTCCCCAGGGTATGGACCAGGGTGACCTCCCCCTTCTTGCCCTTTATCTCGCCATCGGCGATGAGCTGGGTAATGGCGCCCCCCAGGGCCTTGTCCACGGCCCCCGTGGCACCTCCGGGGGACTTCACACCCTCGAAGAGATTCACAATAAGGGCAGGCACCTTCTGTTGAAGGATATCGCCCTGGACCACACGGACCTCCATGGGCAACCTCCTCTCGGTATTGGGGCCGGGTCAGGCCGTCCGCATGTGACGGCGGACCTCCCGGAGCACCCTGTCTAGCGCGGGCTTGATATCCCGCGACGTGTCCACCACAAAGTGCTTCCTGCGGATGCGCTCCACAGTGTGGCGCATCTTCTGGTACACCTCCCAGTCGGCGGTGGAGTAGGACTCGGGCTCAGGCTGCTGGGCCCGGCGCTGAAGCCGCTCCTGGACCACCTGGGGCGGTGCCTTCAAATAGACCAGCACCAGGGGCACGTTCAACTGGTCGGCGATGTGGTATAGCTGCTCCCGGTTGGCCTCCACCAGGTTGGTGGCGTCCAGCAGCACTGGAATCCCCAAGTGGAGCAGCCGCCGCACCAACCCGTGGATGGCGCTGAAGAGACGAGCACTCTCGTCGGCCGAGTAGGTGGGCCTGGGGAACAAGACCTGGCGCAGGTAGTCGCTCTCCAGTACCGCCAGGGGCACCTCTTTGGCCAGCAGGCGACTGAAGTAGGACTTGCCTGAGCCCGGAAGCCCCGATATCACCACCAGCACCGGCTGGGCCACCGGTGGGGGCAGGTCCCGCAAGGCTGCCAGGAGACGCTCTACATCCTTGGAGGCTGTCGTGGCCAGTGACCACCCCTCGTCAGCTACAGGTGTGCCGACCGTCAACAGTAGATTATAGGCGAGGGAGTGGCCCCAGGCCACAGGGGTACCCAAGGACCAGCCCTGGTCGCTTCGGAAGGCTGCTACAGCAGGGCGCTCTCCCGCGAGCCTGGGGGCAGGGGTGGGTACTCTCTGCGGAAGGTCTCCACCCCCAGCCACTCCACTCTATCTTCCTCTGTCATAGCGGCAAGGGGGCTGTCAGGGCCCATCTGGGTGCGGTGGGCTAGCAGGGCCCGCTGTTTAAGGCTGGCAAAGGGCGAAACGTCCACATAAGTAGTGATCTCCTCGTCAGGGGTACCGAAGTTGTGGGGACTGGGCATATCCTCGGAAAAAGACCTACCATCGGCAGCCATCCGCTCCGCCATGCGTAGGATGACGCTGCGGGGCACGGCCATGTAGTACAGACGCTGGGGCACATGGGGAGAGAGCCTTTGTTCAGGATAGGCCTCGCCACGGCCCGCCTGGAAAAAGGCCTCGGTGGCGTAGCGGTGAATGGCCAGGTGGTCGGGGTGGCCGTACACCCCCGTCCGGTCAAAGGTGATGACCACGTGGGGGCGCAGCTCTCTTATGAGGCGCACCACCCTACCCACCACCTCCTTGGGGTCAGCCTGCGCGAAGCTGTCGGGCCGCTGGTTGGCCGGGGTGCCCGCCATGCCCGAGTCGCGGTAGCCTAGGAATATAGGCTCCTCAATACCCATAATGCGGCACGCCTCCCGCAGCTCCTGCTCCCGGACTCGCCCCAGGGTCTCCGGAGTAGCCAGGGAGGGATGGCTAATCTGGCCCTCCTCGCCTCGGGTGGCGCAGGCAAGGTAGGCCCTGCCACCTCGGGAGGTGCACAAGGCAAGGGTACCCATAACCCCCGTCTCATCATCGGGGTGGGCAAAGATTGCCAGTATGGTCGGTTGAGATGGCATGGGGCCCCTCCTGCGATGGTAATACAGGACATGGTCAACCCTGGGGGGCCATGTGTCAAGCGGCTCTGGGGAGACTTCAGGTTGTGGGAGTGTTAATGCCCATGCGGGGAACCACTATCTGGCCCTCCTCTGGCAGCCCTAGCGCCAGGGTCTCGTTGCGGTAGTGCAGGTAGGCCGTGTAGGAGGCCAGCAGGGCGTCGTGCTGGTCGTGGTCCAGGCCGTCGCGGTACCTGCCCAGACCCTTGATGACCCTGGAGACCTTCCGCGACAGCAGGTGGCGGCCCACAGGGGTGCCCTTGCGGGGCAGCCCGCGGCCAAATAGGGCCACCTTGGTGGCGTAGGGGTACACCTCTATGACCTGGAATCCGAGGCCGCGCAGGGTACCCGCCAGGCGTATCCCCCGGTACACCATCCCTTTGATGATGGAGCGCTTGGTGGTGCGGAAACAGCCGATGCCCATGCGTGCCAGCTCCACCTCCGCCAATCGCCCACTGTACTCCCCTGATGGTTTGCAAAGGCACCCTTCTTCCAAGCAGTCCAGGCCCGCGGGTAGCCCCAGGGGAGCATCTATGGCCACCAGGACGGGCCTGTAGCCTTGGACGATCCTGGGGAGCTCCTCATCCAGGGTGAAGCGGTCCAGGCTGTGAAGGGTGAGCTGGTCGTCTATGATCGCCACGTCGCTGGGGCGCCTGGGACTGGAAGTCAGGTCTATGCCAAGGAACAGCATGGCCACCTTCCTACCCCTCTCCAGGAACAGTCAGCCAGCCTCGCAAGGGGCCGGCTAGGGCCTTCAGCGCCGCCGAATAGGGCTCCTCGGACCCTTCCTCCACCCGCCTCAGGGCTAAGGCCAGGGAGGGGTCTGCCTTCAAGGCCCCGTGGAGGCGGCGGGACATCTCCTCCTCCACCGTCTCCAAGAACTCGGCCCGCCGGCGCTCCCGACGCCGGGCCTCCAGGTGGGAGCTTTCCACCAGCCACTGACGGTGCTGCTGGACGGCCTGGTAAAGCTCCTCCACTCCATCCCCGTTCACCGCCTGGGTAGCCACTACGGGGGGCACCCAGCCACCCTCCTTCCTCTCGCCCATAGCCAGCATAGTGTGAAGAGACTTGACCATCTGCTGGGCGCCGGGCCTGTCGGCCTTGTTCACCACAAAGACGTCGGCCACCTCAGCCAGGCCGGCCTTGAAGGCCTGGAGGGCGTCGCCAGCCTCTGGCACCAGCACTACCACAATGGTGTCGGCAACGCCCATGATGCCCAACTCGGTCTGGCCCACGCCCACCGTCTCCACCATGACCAGGTCCTTGCCGGAGGCGTCCAGGAGACGCACCACTCCCTTGATTACCCGGGGGAGTCCACCCCTAGCGCCCCGGCTGGCCATGCTGCGTATGAACACCCCCGGGTCCAGGGCGTGGCGCTGCATACGCACGCGGTCGCCCAGGAAGGCCCCGCCGCTGAAGGGGCTGGTGGGATCCACGGCAACGATGCCCACCGACTGCCCCCTGGCACGGGCCAGCTCCGTCAGGCGGTCCACCAGGGTGCTCTTGCCGGAGCCTGGCAGGCCCGTCAGCCCGACGCAATAGGCCTTCCCGGTACGGGAATGGACCAGCTCCATAGCCTGGGCCGCCTGGGGGTCGCCCTGCTCCAAGAGGGAGATGAGGCGTGACAGGGCCCTGGGGTCTCCCTGAAACAGCCGCGCCACAACGTCGTCCACTGGTGGGCCTCCCTCCTGAGATGCACCGAGGGTACCACCGCCGCTGCGCAGGGGTCAAGGAAGGGCCTGGCCCTATGCCGCGAAACTGGCTGCCCTAGGACAGTCCCAGCAACTTCAGCGCATCACGGTAGATGATGGCATCCAGGTCGTCCTGGGGGACCTCAGGCAGGTGGTGCTTGCGAGGGAAGTCGTTGAAGTGCTTCAGTGAGTGGATCACCTCGTCGGGCGTGGTGAAGGGCCAGTCGGTGGCGAAGAGCAGCTTGTGGGTGACCCCCCACTCCCAGGCCAGGCGCATGCCGTTGTAGAAGGACCAGGGGCGATAGAGCTGGGCTGAGACATCGGCGTAGACGTTGGGGTGCTTGCGGATGACGGTGATGGTGTCGGCGTGCCAGGGGTGTCCAATGTGGGCCATGATGATCTTCAATTCCGGGAAGAGCATGGCGATCTCGTCCATGACCAGAGGGTGGGTGTAGCGCAGGGGGGCGAAGCGGACCGCCGAGGTGCCCTGGTGGAAAAGGATGGGCAGGCCCATCTCCTGGGCGACGCCGTACAGCCGCCGGGCCGAGGGGCTCAGGGGGTCGAAGCGCTGGTAATTAGGCCCCAGCTTGATGCCCCGCAGCTTCAGGTCGTGGACGCACCGCTCCAGCTCCTCCATCACCTTGGGGTGGTCGGGGTGTAGAGACATGAAGCCGATGAGCTTGTCCGGCGCCCGGGCCACCAGCTCCGCCGTGACGTCGTTGAAGTTCTCCGGCCAGGGAAAGCCCACCACCTCCTTTTCCCCTATGGCGGGGGCGATGGCGAAGACAAAGGCCTTGTCCACAGGAGCCATGTCCCTCAGGTAGTCAGAGAAGGTGTTGGTGAGGCGGACGGCCTTGTCCGGGCGGGCCACGGTGCTGGTGCGCTCTTCCTCCGGCGGCACCGAGTCCACATGGGTAGGCAGATGGGTGTGCACATCAACAATCATCCTTCCCTCCTCAGGCAACTCTATGCTGGTTTGGCAGATGCAGGTGCGCCCTGTTACCGGTTGTCCTCGTACTCGCCGCGGGTGGTCTTGCGGGCCAACTGAATCTCGATGCCGTCGGGGTCC
>DAOUBE010000227.1:0-25164 GCA_034432835.1 Dehalococcoidia bacterium
GAGCTCCTACCTCCCCCTTCGCCAACAGGGAGAAGGGGGACCCGGGGGATGAGGGCAACAGTGGGAGCCTCGAGGGGGTCCAATTAGGAGCCCCTCCAGAACAAGGGAGAAGAGACATGGCCATCAAGGGTTTTTATCATACGGGGTTCGTCGTCAAAGACCTGGAGAGGTCTGTGGCCTTTTACCGAGATGTCATCGGGCTGAAAGAGATGGGCCGGGTGGAGCGCATCGGCGGATTCGCCGAGAAGGTGGTGGGATACCAGGGCGTCCACCTGAAGATCGCCTTCATGAGCTTCGGCCAGGGCCACGTACTGGAGCTTATCCAATACCTGAGTCCCAAGGGCAAGGAGGGCCGACCTGAGCGCAATGATGTGGGAGCTACCCACGTGTGCTTCTACGTGGACAACATCGAGCAGGTGTACCAGGACCTCTCCAGGAAGGGTGTGCGGTTCCTGAACCCGCCCGCCTTCCTCAAGCAGAACGGCAAGGTGACCCGGGCCGCCATGTACGGCCAGGACCCCGACGGCAACTGGCTGGAGTTCCTGGAATCGCCCCAGTAGGCCTATGTCACCCTCACCTACACCTCTCCCATCAAGGGAGAGGGAATACGTTGGTATTGAATAGTTGAATGATGCTTATCGAGTGGTTGATACTATACCAGACACGGAAAGGCAATGCTCTGGCGAGTCCAATGCGCGGCTGTTGGGGAGCAGCAGTCAGCGCAGGTGGACGGCCTTCTCTAACTTTGGTCAGACAGCTTCGCCGCAGACAAACCGATGCCGAGGAGGCCCTCTAGTCAAGGCTCCGAGATGAGAGGCTTGGCGGGTTAAGTTTCGGAGGCAGCAGCCTTTGGGGCAGTACATCGTTGACTTTGGTAGCTTCGGAAAGAGGTTGGCATAGAGGTTGATGGGGGCAGCTCTGTGAGACCCCACAGCAAGGCATGGACGAGAAGAGAATGGAGTGGCTGAGGAGGAAAGGCTATCACGATATCCGGTTCTGGGATAGCGACATTCTGAACAACCCTGAGGGCTTGCTAGAGAGAATCCGAGAGGTGGTGAGCCGGCTATGATACTTCTTATAGACAACTACGACAGCTTCACCTACAACCTGTACCAGTACCTGTGCGAGCTGGGCGCTCAGGTCACCGTCGTCCGCAACGATAAGGTGACCCTGGAGGAGATCGAGGCCATGAGGCCGGCGGGCATCGTGGTCTCCCCCGGCCCCAGCAGCCCCCGGGAGGCCGGCATCTCCAACGACATCATCCGCCACTTCGGGCCGCGCACCCCCATCCTGGGCGTCTGCCTGGGCCACCAGTGCATCGGCTACGCCTACGGCGGCAGGGTGGACCGCGCCGGCGAGGTCATGCACGGCAAGGTCTCCATGGTCCATCACGACGGCAAGGGCGTCTTCCAGGGCCTGCCCAACCCCTTCCAGGCGGTGCGGTACCACTCCCTGGCCATCATGCGCCCGGAGCTGCCCCATTGCCTGGAGGTGACCGCCTGGACAGACAAGGGCATAATCATGGGTGTCCGGCACAGGGAGCACCCTGTGGAGGGTATCCAGTTCCACCCCGAGTCCATCATGACGCCCGTAGGTAAGGACCTGCTGCGCAACTTTCTGGACAGGGTGTATTAGGAAGCTGCACCATCGCAGGCAGGAGGCTAGCCATGTCACCCAAAGAACTCGCCGAGCTTCACCAGCGGACCTCCCGTGTGGTGGCCCAGAAGCCCTTTCGCGAGGTACTGCTCTGGTATGCCGACCTGGGGTTAGTAGTACAGGGAGAGCAGGTAGAGTACCATTGCCCCGGCTGTGGGACCCGATTGTCCATGTTTGTCGAGGAGTTTATCGAGCAAGACGACAACGCCCATCTGAAGTGCGATACCTGCCGGGGGCCTGTAGAGGAGCGAGGTGGCCCCTTGGCGTAGATTACGCAGCCTCTGACCCCTGACCGTAGGGTCGGTGGAAGAAAGGAGCTCCGATGGCAGTCAAAGCCTACGTGCTGGTAACCTCAGATATCGCCTTCACTAAGTCCGTAGTCGAGCATCTCCGGAACGTCCGCGGCGTAGTAGAGGTGCATGAAGTCCTGGGCCCGTACGATATCGTGGCGGAGCTGGAAGCCGAGGAGTTTGACCAGGTCACCGAGGTGCTGCGCCGTGATATCCGGCCCATCCAGGGCGTACGTAACACCCTGACCTGTGTTGCCATCAGCTAGCGATATGACGCCAGATAAGACCCACCTGCTTACGGGCACACCTTACCTGGGTGTCCTGGCCACGGTCTATCCCAGCGGGGGCCCCCAGGCCTTCCCCGTCTGGTTCGAGTACGACGGCCAGTATATCTACGTGGTGACATGGCGCAGGGCGGCCAAGCTGAGGAACCTCCGCCGTAACCCCAGGGTGGCCCTCTGCGTCACCGATACCTGCCGGGAGACGGATACCCTTACAGTGCTGGGCCGGGCAGAGATCATCCAGGACAACGCCTGGGCCCAGGAGATACACCGCCGCGAGGCGGTACGCTACATGGGGCCAGAGCGGGGCCAGGCCTACGCTGACTCCATGGCTGGGGAGGAGCTGACGGTCATACGCATCACGCCAGAGCGGTTTATATGAATGTCATCGCGCCGAAGATGTGGGGAGCACAGGGGGGCGCAGCCCCCTGGCGGGGGTCTGGTGGTCTCCCCCGCTTTCTAGTCCCCCTTCTTCCACAGGGAGAAGGGGGACCCAGGGGGATGAGGGCAATAGGGGGAGCCTCGAGGGGGATGGTAATCCCCCTCGACCGAAGAGGGGGATGAGGGTTATGAGTAATCTGTTTAGGAAGTTAAGGCACCCAAATGATTAGAGAAGCTATAGACACACTAGTAGTCGGACGTTCTCTGACCATGGAGCAGGCCAGCCAGGTGATGGCCGAGATCATGGAGGGCTCGGCCACGCCATCTCAACTAGCCGCCTTCCTGGTGGCCCTGCGCCTGAAGGGGGAGACGGCCCAGGAGATAGCGGGCATGGCCCGGGTGATGCGAGAGAAGGCCCTGAGGGTGTCTGTGCATGGCCTGCTGGTGGACACCTGTGGCACCGGCGGCGACGGCAAGGGCACCTTCAACGTCTCCACGACGGCGGCTATAGTGGCCGCGGGGGCCGGGCTGCGGGTGGCCAAGCACGGCAACCGGGCGGCCTCGGGCCAGTGCGGTAGCGCCGACGTCCTGGAGGCCCTGGGGGTCAAGATAGACCTGGGCCCCCAGGGGGTGGAGACCTGCATCCGGGAGGTGGGCATCGGCTTTATGTTCGCCCCAGCCTTCCATCCCGCCATGAAGTACGCCGCCCCTGTGCGCCGCGAGATAGGCATTCGCACCGTGTTCAACATCCTGGGACCCCTCACCAACCCCGCTGGCGCCCAGGTGCAACTCCTGGGGGTGCCCCAGGCCGCCCTGGGGGAGCGCATGGCCCAGGTGCTGGGGCTGCTGGGCAGCCAGCGCGCCCTGGTGGTCCACGGCGAGGACGGCCTGGACGAGATATCGCTGACTGGCCCCACCAGGGTCTGGGAGCTGAAGGGGGGCTCCGTGGTAAGTTACACCATAGCCCCCGAGGATGCCGGCCTCTCCCGCGTACCCCTCCACGCCCTCAAGGGAGGCACGGCCCAGGAGAACGCCGCCACCCTGCGCCGGGTGCTCCAGGGGGGCGATGGCCCCATCCGGGACGTGGTGCTGCTGAACGCAGCGGGGGTGCTGCTGGCGGCGGGGAAGGCCCGAGACCTGCGGGACGGGGTCAGGCTGGCTGCCCAGGCTATAGACAGCGGCGCCGCGCTGAAGAAGCTGGAGCGGTGGATAACTCTCAGCCAGGAGCTGGGGTAGCAGGTCTGGAACCACTGCAAGGAGAAGCCCGTTCGTAGGGAAGGCCTTTTATGCGGTGGTTATGGAGGGGGACAAAAGCCACATTAAGGAGTTTAGAATTACATTGTAGAGAGGACCTTTAATAAAAGGTGGGTGTATGGCAACCATCCTTGACAAGATAGTCGCGGCCAAGGGGGAGGAGATAGCGCGGCACAAGGCCCAGGTGCCTCTGACGGCCCTGGAGCAGCGCATCGTCATGCAGAGCTCACCCCTGAACTTCTCCGGTGCCCTCTGGGGCGATGGCGTTCGCCTTATCGCCGAGGTGAAGAAGGCCTCGCCCTCCAAGGGCCTCCTCCGCGCCGACTTCGACCCTGTGGCCCTGGCCCGCGCCTACGCCGAGAACGGGGCCGCCGCCATCTCCGTCCTCACCGACGCCCACTTCCAGGGCTGCGGCCAGCACCTAGAGTCGGTGAAGCAGGCCACCCTGGACCGCGGCATCCCTGTCCTTCGCAAGGACTTCATCATAGACCCCTATCAGGTGTACGAGGCCCGGGCCTGGGGCGCCGACGCCATCCTGCTCATCGTGGCCATTCTTACCCCGGAGAGGTTGCGGGAGTTGCTGGAGGTGGCCCGCACCATGTGGATGCAGGCTCTGGTGGAGGTGCACAACGAGGAGGAGCTGAGGATAGCCCTGGACGCCGGCGCCGAGGTCATCGGCATTAACAACCGGGACCTGCATACTTTCCACACCGACCTGGAGGTGACCAGGCGCTTGGCTCCCATGGTGCCCAGGGGTAAGATTGTAGTGAGCGAGAGCGGCATCGGCAGCCGGGAGGATGTGCTGGGGCTCAGGAGGTACGGTGTCCGTGCCGTCCTGGTGGGCGAGTCCCTGGTCACCGCCCAGGACGTGGGGGCCAAGGTCCGGGAGCTGACGGGCAAGGGCTCGCCCCTGACCCCCACGCCTTAGGATGGCAAGGGCCAACTCTCCATATGGTTGCTAGGGTGGTAGGTATGGAGGTACACCTGTTCAGCTCTCATGGTACGCCAGACCTTCGGGACATAATAAGCCAGTGCCGCCGACTGCTGCGGGGCCAAAAGGACCCGGTGGTGGCCTACCTGCCGGCTGCCAGCGTCGGTGACCAGCAGGTGGAGAAGACCCAGGCCGCCTTCCAGGGCGTGGCGCGGGTGGTCACCATCGACCCGGACCAGGCCCGCCCCGAAGAGGTGAAGGAGGCCCTGGACCAGGCCTCCCTCCTCTACGTGCCTGGGGGGAACACCTACGTGCTCAGCCAGAGGCTGCACAGGAAGAGGCTGGTGGAGCCAATTAAAGAGAGAATACAGAGCGGGCTGCCCCTGGTGGCCTTCAGTGCCGGGACGGTGTTCTGTGGCCAGAACATCCTCACGGCCAACAGCCTAAACGCCTGCGGCTGCACCAAGTTCGCTGGCCTGGGCCTGGTCCCCTACAACTTCAACGTTCACTACCCCTCTCAGGACGGCGAGGCCCGAAAGGTCAGGGATTCGGGCCTGGCGGAGTACCACGCCTTCCACCAGAATCCCGTCCTGGCCCTGGAGGAGGACGCCCACCTCCGGGTAACGGATGAGGGGGTGGAGCTGGTGAGGGGTGGGGCCTGGTTGTTCCAGCGGGGCCAGAAGAAAGTAAAGCTGAAGGTGGGGAGGGTGGAGCGGCCGTGACACGTGTCAAGATATGTGGCATCCAGGAGTCCTGGGCGGCGCTGGAGGCTGCCCAGGCAGGGGCCGACTACCTGGGATTCGTATTCGTTCCCGGAAGGCGGCGCCGGCTGCCCGAGGAGAAGGCCCCGCGGGTTATCCGTGAGGTGCGCGACGCCCTGGGCCCGGCCCGGCCCAGGCTGGTGGGCCTCTTCGCCGACCAGCCTATGGAGGAGGTGCGGCGGGTTGTGGAGATTTGTGGCCTGGACATGGTGCAGCTTTGTGGGGAGGAGTCGCCGGAGTACTGCCGCCTCCTGGGCTTGCCTGGCATCAAGGTGGTCCACGTCCGGCCCGACGCCTTGCAAGAGCAGACCATCCCTGGCCTGGTGGAGAGGATGCACGACTATGCCCGAGAGGGCCTTCTGGTGACCCTGGACCGCTACCAGCGCGGTCTTCAGGGCGGCACCGGTCGTGCCTTCGACTGGTCCGTGGCCCAGAAGCTCTCCCACCAGGGCCATTCTTTCCTGCTGGCTGGAGGACTGACGCCGGACAACGTCGCCCAAGCCATTGCCCAGGTGCATCCCTGGGGGGTGGACGTGTCCAGCGGGGTGGAGACGGGGGGTGTCAAGGACGTGGCCAAAATCCGGGCCTTCGTTCAGCAGGTACGTGAGGCCGACCGGAAGGCCCGCCGACTGGAGAGGCCAGAGGAGTTCCCAATACGTTAGGAACAGGTCGTGGATAGGTAGATGAGTAACATGAAAGCGCCCCAGATGCAAGTCCCCGACAGCACGGGCCACTTTGGCCCCTACGGCGGCCGCTTCGTCCCCGAGACCCTCATGGCCGCCCTGGAGGAGCTGGAGAGGGCCTACCGGAAGGCCCGGGAGGACGACCAGTTCCAGCGTGAGCTGGCCGAGCTTCATAGGAGCTTCACCGGCCGGCCAACGCCGCTGTACTTCGCTCCCAACCTGACCAAGCAGAGCGGCGGCGCCCGCATCTACCTGAAGCGGGAGGACCTAGCCCACACCGGCGCCCATAAGATCAATAACGCCCTGGGGCAGGCCCTGCTGGCCCAGCGCATGGGCAAAAGCCGCATCATCGCCGAGACCGGTGCGGGGCAGCACGGGGTGGCCACGGCCACGGTGTGTGCCAAGCTGGGGCTTCAGTGCATCGTCTATATGGGGTCCGAGGACACCAAGCGACAGGCCCACAACGTCTTCCGCATGGAGCTCCTGGGGGCGGAGGTCCGGCCTGTGGACTCGGGCAGCCGCACCCTCAAGGACGCCATCAACGAGGCCATCCGCGACTGGGTGACCAACGTAGAGAGCACACACTACCTGCTGGGCAGCGTGGTGGGGCCCCACCCCTACCCCATGATGGTGCGGGACTTCCAGTCGGTCATCGGACGGGAGGCGCGCCAGCAGATACTGGAGGCCGAGGGCCGGCTGCCGGACTACGTTATAGCCTGTGTGGGTGGTGGCAGCAACGCCATGGGGACCTTCTACCCCTTCATTCAGGACCAGGGGGTCCACCTCATAGGGGTGGAGGCTGGGGGGGAGGGCGTGGCCACCCAAAGACACGCCGCCACCTTGGTGGCCGGCCGCCCCGGGGTGCTTCACGGTGCCATGTCCTACCTGCTCCAGGACAAGCACGGCCAGGTGATGGAAACCCACAGCATCGCCCCGGGGCTGGACTACCCGGGCGTGGGGCCGGAGCACAGCTACCTCAAGGACATCGAGCGGGCCCAGTACGTGGCTGTCACCGACCAGCAGGCCCTGGAGGGCTTCTACATGCTATGCCGCACCGAGGGTATCATACCCGCCCTGGAGCCGTCCCACGCCATCTACTACGCCAGCAAGCTGGCCGCCACCTTGTCCAAGGACAGCATTATCCTGGTCTGTCTCAGCGGCCGCGGCGACAAGGATATCCACCTGGTGGCGGAGGCCCACAAAAAGGCCAAGGGTTAGCTTTGCGGGTGATATTTTGCGGGTGATATAATGTAGCCCAGGGTTCAACTGCTCTGGAGCTGGTGTGGCCTCCAAGGTCAAGGTAAACTACAAAGTCTGTCTGCTCCTGGCTGTTCTCACAGCCTTTGTAGCAGCCTATGCAGCTCTGCCTCTAGTCAACCATAGCCTGGTAGAATTTCAGCCGTGGCACCAGCACATCTACCACTCCTCTGATGATATGGCCCTTCATCACCACTGGCCGCTGGTCCCACAGCCCCAGCATCCGGCGGACTCCGCCGTGTCGCTGTTCGACTTTCAGTCCGCCGGGCCTATGGCTGGTCTGTCCATCATGCTGCTGATGCTGGGGATGTGGGCCTTCGCCACCCCGGCGCTGATGACCCGGCTGGTGCCCTCTGGCTACACGGCCATGGTGCCTGCGTCCCTTTCGCCCCCTCACCGGCCTCCCCGGACTGCCTAGCCTTACCCAGCAAGGGTCCCGTGCCAGGGGCAACCTGTGTCCTGAGGGTACGGGGTGCCTTTCCCCTGTAGTACAAGAAGATGGATGTCATGAGGTGCGTCTTGTTCCCTGGTGTGCGGTCATTCCTCCTGGGGGCGGCCCTGCTGGTAGGGGCGGTCCTGGGGGTCCTGATTTTGCTGTCGCCGTCAACAGTGGCGGCCAACGGTAGGGGAACGGTGGTCTTTCAGGATGCCGTGGGGCCCTACCAGGCCCAGGTGCTGGTGTTCCCGCCCACCCCCCGGGTCGGCAGCATCCACCTAACGGTGCGTTTCCAGGAGGAGCAGGGCTCCCGGTACATATCCGACGGCACGGTCCTGGTGTGGGCGACGCCCCTGGGCCAGCCCCCGGACCAGGGTGCGCCAGCCCAGGCCCGTAACACACTGCTGGCCCCCACGGACTACGAGGTTGACCTGCCGGTGCCCACCGTGGGGCAGTGGCTGCTCACGGTCCAGCTAGCGGGGCCTCAGGGGCCGGCCCGCCTGGAGGTGCCCTTGAATGTGAAAGAGGCCAAGACCTTCCCGTGGATGGACGCGGCTATCATGGCCGCCGTCCTAGGGCCGCTGGTGCTGTGGGGCCTGTACCGCATCCGCAGAGAGGACCGGGGCCGGACGCATCGAGGTGAGAACAGATAAACAGTCCAAGGGAGGGGTATCGTGAGAAAGCATCTTTCGTGGGGCCTGCTGCTGGTAGCGGCCCTGATGATACCGGTCCTGGCTGTGGCCTGTGGTAGCCAGGGGCCGCAGCAGCAGTCCTTCACCCTTCAGTTCAACGGCGACAAGCTGGACCCCGAGGTGGTGCGGGTCAAGCAAGGGGACACGGTTACCCTCAAGTTTGCCAGCAGCCTTCCGGGGCAATTCCACATCCACGGCTACGACAGGCAGGTGGAGGTACAGGAAAGTCAGATGGGCGAGGTGACCTTTACCGCCAATGCCACGGGTAGGTTCGCCATAGCCTATCACCCCCATCAGAGCCACCCAGGGCAGGAGGAGCACGAGACCGACGTGGGTTTCCTGGAGGTCTCGCCCAGGTAGCCTGGCGTAAGGCCGCCTTATTGGAGGATAAGACAGTGAGGCAACTGCAAAGGTTGTTGCCAGTGGCTTTGCTTTTGGGCATGGCCGGCCTGCTGGCCAGGCCGGCCTACGCCCACGGCTTCGGGGAGCGGTACGACCTGCCCATCCCCCTCTCTATGTTCCTCATCGGCGCCGTGGCCACCGTGGCCCTCTCCTTCGCCGTGGTGGGGGTCTTTGTGCGGGGCAACCCCGCGGAAGGCGCCTACTGGCGCTTCAACCTCTTCAGGTACGCCTGGGTGGAGAGGGTACTCACCAGCCCCGTCACCCTAGGGGTGTTGAAGGGGCTCTCCGTGCTCCTCTTCCTGCTGGTCATCGCCACGGGCATCGCTGGCAGCCAGAAGCCCCTGGAGAACTTGGCGCCTCTCTTTGTTTGGGTCTTGTGGTGGGTGGGCATGGCCTACATCACCGCTCTGGTTGGTAACCTGTGGGCCCTGGTCAACCCCTGGAAGATCATCTTTGAGTGGGCCGACGCCCTGTACGCCCGTCTGACGGGGGAGAGGACCATTTCGCTGGAGGAGAGGTATCCCCAGCGCTGGGGGGCCTGGCCCGCGGTGGTCCTGTTCTTCATCTTTGCCTGGCTGGAGAACGTCTTTCCCAACGGGGCCATACCGCGGAACATAGCGGTGCTGGTGCTGCTGTACTCCCTGGTCACCTGGGCTGGGATGCTGGTGTACGGGAAGGAGGTGTGGCTGCGTCACGGCGAGGCCTTCACCGTCCTCTTCGGCCTCATGGCCCGATTCTCCCCCACGGAGGTGCGCAACACCGACCTCAAGGTCTGCCGGGCCTGCCCGTACTGCCGGGACCAGGCTGGGGGCTGCGTGAACTGCTCCTGGTGCTTCAGCCGGTCCCGCCAGAGGGAGCTTAACCTGAGGCCCTATGCCGCCGGGTTGGCGGACGGTGGCAAGGTGGGCACCGACCTGACGGCCTTTGTTATCCTTGCCCTGTCCACGGTCACCTTCGACGGCTTCACCGAGACCTCGGCCTGGCTGAGGGTCCAGACCTCCCTGGCGGAGGGGCTGTCGGGCCTGGGGGCCAATGCCACCACCGCCGTGCAGACCCTGGGCCTGGTCGTCTTTCCGGGGCTCTTTGTGGTGGCCTACCTGGGGTTCTGCTACCTGATGTCCCGGGTGACAGGCAACGGTGTACCGGCGGGAGACATGGCCCGGGCCTTCGTATACTCCCTGGTGCCCATAGCCCTGGCCTACCACATAGCCCACTTCTTCAGCTACCTGCTCATCCAGGGCCAGATGGTGGTGCCCTTGGCCTCGGACCCCTTTGGGTTTGGGTGGGACCTGCTGGGCACGGCCAGCTACCGGGTCAACCTAACCCTGGTCAACGCCCGGGCCGTGTGGTTCGTGTCCCTTTTTGCCATAGTGCTGGGCCACGTGCTGGCGGTGTACGTGGCCCACGTCATGGCCCTGCGACTGTTCCCTTCTCGAGTGACGGCTGTGCGGAGCCAGTACCCCATGCTGGTGCTCATGGTGTTGTACACGGCCACCAGCCTGTGGATTATCGCCCAACCCATAGTGGCCTAGGCTGCTGTGGAGAGGCGTTGGCCTCTAGCTTCTACTTGCTGGGGCGACCTTCGGCTAGGGACGATGCTATAATAGTTAAGCCCAGTGGTAAAAGTTGGGTTGTATAAGTAAAGGGAAGCTATGAAAAGGCCAGTGATGATCTCTGTCATCGGGGGCAGCAACCCCGATAAGAAGGCCCTGCAGCTAGCCGAGGAGGTGGGCCGGGAGCTGGCACGGCGAGGGGCCGTGGTGGTCTGTGGGGGCCTAACCGGCGTCATGGAGGCGGTGTGCAAGGGGGCCAAGTCCATGGGAGGGCTGACGGTGGGTATCCTGCCCCTGAGCGACCCGGAGGAGGCCAATCCCTACGTGGACATCCCCATATGCACGGGCATGGGCTACGCCCGCAACATCATCGTGGTCAAGTCCGGCCGGGCGGTCATCGCCATAGACGGCGCCTTTGGTACCCTTTCAGAGATAGGCCACGCCTTGGGCGAGAATATCCCCGTTATCGGCCTCAACACCTGGGCCCTGTCCATTGATGGTCGGACGGATACCTCCATCATCATGGCCGGGGACCCGGTGGACGCTGTGGAGAAGGCCCTCCAGGCTGCCACGCGCCGTCCCGTCCCTCTAGCTCCCGAGGAGCGCACCAACGATGCCAAGAAGACGTAGCACGGTCATCGAAGACGTAGGCGCCAGGGAGATCTTGGACTCTCGCAGCAATCCCACGGTGGAGGCCTGGGTGTACCTCTCCGACGATACCTACGGCCAGGCCGCCGTGCCCTCGGGGGCCAGCACGGGCACCCACGAGGCGGTGGAGCTCCGGGACGGGGACCGCAGCCGATACGGCGGCAAGGGAGTCCTCAAGGCCGTGGCCAACGTTGTGGAGAAGATCGCTCCGGCCCTGAAGGGCATGTCCCCCTACGAGCAGGAGCAGGTGGACCGCCGCCTGATGGAGCTGGATGGGACGCCCAACAAGGCCAACCTGGGAGCCAACGCTATCCTGGCCGTCTCCATGGCGGTGGCCCACGCCGCCGCCAGGTCCCGGGGTCTTCCCCTGTACCGTCACCTGGCCCGGGACAACGGCCAGACCCTTCCTGTGCCCATGTTCAACATCCTCAACGGCGGCAAGCACGCCCACAACTCCACGGACTTCCAGGAATTCATGGTGGTGCCCGCCGGCTTCCCCTACTACAGCGACGCCCTGCGGGCTGGGGTGGAGGTGTACCAGGCGCTCAAGGCCATTCTCCAGTCCCGAGGCTTCAGCACCAACGTTGGCGACGAGGGAGGGTTCGCCCCCAGCCTCTCCTCCAACCGCGAGGCTGTGGAGACCATCGTCGCGGCTATAGAGAAGGCGGGCTACCGTCCGGGGGAGCAGTGCTTCATCGCCCTGGACGTGGCCGCATCGGAGCTATACCAGGACGGACGCTATCGCCTGGCCCGGGAGGGGGCTACCCTGACCTCCCACGAGCTGGTGGACTACTACCAGGACTGGCTTCAGCATTACCCTATCATAAGTATTGAAGACGGCCTGGCCGAGGACGACTGGGAGGGGTGGCAGGTGCTCTCCTACCGGCTGGGTAGCCGCGTGCAGCTTGTGGGGGACGACTTCTTCACTACCAACACCTCGCGCATCCGACGGGGCATAGAGCGCAAGGCGGCCAACGCCGTGCTCATCAAGCCCAACCAGATAGGTACCCTCACCGAGACTCTAGAGGCGGTGGAGATGGCCAGGGCCACGGGCTGGGGCACCATCATGAGCCACCGCTCTGGCGAGACCGAGGACACCACCATCGCCGACCTGGCGGTGGCCTGGGCCACTGGCCAGATCAAGGCGGGGGCGCCCTGCCGCTCCGAGCGGGTAGCCAAGTACAACCGCCTGCTGCGCATAGAGGCCGACTTGCAGAGCGAGGTGGCGTTCCCGGGTATCAATGTGTATAATGCTTATGTTAATATATAGCCGCCCTTTGGGTGTGGGGGCCCCAGGTTGATGCCAGGTCTGGCCCCTGGGCACGGCGCGTACATCGCCTCGGCAGACTCCGGGCTGGATAAGGCCTCCGCCACTGTTCTTTTCAACTTTTCCCACGGGAAAACAGCCACAAGGGTGGAACTATCCTGTGGGAGGGAGAGCTTTCAGACCGCCCAGCAATGGGAGCTCGGTAGGCCGGGCTAGCTGAAAAATCAGAACTTGGGAGGTGTTTCCATGGCCACCAGAATAGGGATCAACGGGTTCGGGAGGATCGGCAGGCAGGTGCTCAGGGCTACTATAGAGCGCCACCCCCAGAGCCTGGAGGTGGTGGCGGTGAACGACCTGACGGATGCCCAGACCAACGCCCATCTCTTCAAATACGATACCAACTACGGTATCTACCCCGGCCAGGTGGAGGCCCGGAACGACAGCCTTATCATAGACGGCCGCAGTATCAAGGTCTTTGCCGAACGGGACCCGGCCAAGATACCCTGGAGCGAGATGGGGGTACAGATAGTGGTGGAGTCCACGGGCGTGTTTACCGATGCTGCCAAGGCCCGGGCCCACCTGAGCAACGGCGTGCGGAAGGTGGTCATCTCTGCCCCGGCCAAGGGCGAGGACATCACCCTGGTGCTGGGCGTCAACGACCGCAAGTACGACCCCGCCAAGCACACCATCATCTCCAACGCCTCCTGCACCACCAACTGCTTCGCTCCCATGGTGAAGGTGCTCCTGGACAATTTCGGCCTGCGCTACGGGCTGATGTCCACGGTACACTCCTACACCAACGACCAGCGCATCCTGGACCAGCAGCACCGGGACCTGCGCCGGGCCCGGGCCGCTGCCCAGAACATCATCCCCACCACCACGGGCGCGGCCAGGGTGGTGGGTGTCATCTTCCCCGAGCTTAAGGGCAAGCTGGACGGCATGGCCTTCCGTGTCCCCACCGCCACCGTCTCGGTGACCGACTTCACCGCCATCGTGGAGAGGCCGGTGACTGTAGAGGAAGTAAACGCAGCCTTCAAGCGGGCCGCCGAGGGGGAGTTGAAAGGTATCTTGCAGTACGTGGAGGAGGAGTTGGTCAGCTCCGACTTCAAGGGCAACCCCCATAGCTGCATCATAGATGCCCCTTCCACCATGGTCATGGAGAAGAATATGGTGAAGGTGCTGGGCTGGTACGACAACGAGTGGGGCTACTCCTGCCGCACTGCCGACCTGTGCGCCTTCCTGGCGGACAAGGGCCTGTAGCGGACAATACCTCCGGGAAGCGAGGATGGGGGCTGCTCCAAGGAGCGGCCCCTACCCTTTGTGGGCTGATATTGACAGCCAGCCTGGGCCAAAGCTATCCTTCCCATGCATACCGGCACTGCCATAGAGGAAAGTACATGCAGAAGAACGGAAGAAAGGAACCTTACTCCCGGTTCCAGCATGAGGAGCTCATCCTCCGCGATTACCTGGCCGCCGACCGCACAGTCCTGGCCAACGAACGCACCTACCTAGCCTACATACGTACTGCCCTGGCCTTCGCCATAGCCGGGGCGTCCCTCATCCACTTCCTGGAGCCCCTGGTCTCGGACGTGGCCGGGTGGGCCCTCATCGCCATGGGCGTGGTCACCTTCGCCATCGGGACCATGCGCTACGCCCAAACCAGGCAGCGCCTGGAGAGGATCTTGGGCGGCGGGAAGCGCAACTGAGCCGCGCCCCTCTGGGGGCCTTCGGTTTGACATCCTTCGTTAGGCCGGCTACCATTCCCCAGGGTTGAAAAACCACCGAGCTTTGGGGGCATTTTGCGCATCGGTATCGCAGGCATACAGCACGAGTCCAACAGCTTTCTGGGCAAGCCCACCCTGGTCCGTCACTTCCAGGAGGACTCCCTGACCCAGGGCCAGGCCCTCCTTGACCGATGGGAGGGCGGCAACCACGAGGTGTCGGGCTACCTGGAGGGGGCCCGCCGGTACGGCTTCACCCCCGTCCCCCTGATCTTTGGCAAGGCCACACCCGCCGGGCCCCTAACCGCCGACACCTTCGAGACCTTAGTGGGCCGGATGCTAGATGCCATCAAGAAGGCCGGCCCCCTGGATGGCCTCCTCCTGGCCCAGCACGGCGCCATGGTATCGGAGAAATACCCGGACGGTGACGGCGAGGTGGCCTACCGCATCCGACAGGCCGTGGGCCCCAACCTCCCCGTCATCATGACCCTGGACATGCACGCCAACGTCTCCCAGAAGATGGTGGACAACACCACGGCCCTGATCATCTACCGCAGTTGCCCCCCACCTGGACCAGAGAGAGCGCGGGCTAGAGGCGGCGCAACTGATGGCCCGGGTGGTGAAGGGAGAGGTACGCCCCGTCCAGGCCCTGGAGATGCCGCCCATGGTCATCAACATCCTCCAGCAGAACACCTTCCAGCTGCCCTCTCTGGGCCTGGTCCAGGACCTGGAGGCTGTCCTGAAGCGACCGGGAATCATAGCTGGTAGTGTGGCCCTGGGCTACCCCTGGGCCGATGTGCCGGAGATGGGTGCCTCTTTCCTGGCCGTGGCCGACGGCGACCCTGCCCTGGCCCGGGATGCTGCTCGGTGGATGGCCCGCCGCGCCTGGGAGCGGCGCCGGGAGTTCATAGGCCAGGCCCCATCCCCTGCCCAGGCCATCCGCGAGGCGGCGGCCTTTCCCAGGCGGCCCGTGGTGCTCATGGATGTGGGCGACAACGTGGGCGGGGGCAGCGCCGCCGACTCCACCATCCTTCTGGAGGAGGCCTACCGCCAGGGCGTGGGCAACATGCTCATCGTCCTGTACGACCCCGAGGCCGTGAGGGCCTGCGTCCAGGCGGGTGTGGGTGCCGAGGTCTCTCTGAAGGTGGGGGCCAAGACGGACAACATGCATGGCCGGCCCGTGCCCATCCGGGGGAGGGTGCGCGTCTTGGCCGATGGCAAGTACTTTGACCAGCAGGTGCGCCACGGCGGCGAGACCCGGTACGACCAGGGGATCACCGCCGTGGTGGAGACGCCCGAACAACACACCATCGTCCTGAACAGCCTGCGGGCCTACCCGGCCAGCCTGGAGCAGATACTGAGCTTAGGCATCCGGCCAGAGCGCAAGCAGATAATAGTGGCCAAGGGCGTCATCCTGCCTCGGCCAGCCTACGAGCCCATCGCCGCTAGGATAATCACCGTCAACACCCCTGGCTCTACAAGCGCTGACCTGTCCACCTTCAACTACCGACACCGCCGGCGGCCCCTCTTCCCCTTCGAAGAAGAGGCCGGCTACGAAGCCTAGCCCATGGTAGAGCGGACTACCTTCACCATCATAGCCCACAGGGGGGCCTCCAGCCTGGCCCCGGAGAACACCATCGCCGCCTTTGACAAGGCCCTGGAGCTGGGCTTTCGCCACATGGAGCTGGATGCCCAGCTCAGCGCCGACGGGGTGGCAGTGGTGTTCCACGACTTCAACCTGGACCGGACCACCAACGGCCGGGGGCCTCTGGCTGCCCGCACCTTTGACGACCTCCGGGGCCTAGACGCCGGGTCCTGGTTCTCGCCCCAGTTCGCCGGGGAGCGCATCCCGTCCCTGGATGAGGTCCTGGCCCGATACCGGGGACGGGCGCACCTTCACGTGGAGTTGAAGGCTGTCCACTCGGACCTGCCCCGGGCCGTGGCCACTCTTCTTCAGAAGCACGGCTGGGCCTCGCCTGAGCACAGCCGGGGCGTAACCGTCAGTTCCTTCCGCCTGGAGATGCTGCGGCAGATGCGTACCATGCTCCCTGCCACTCCCCTGGCCTGGTTGGTGGGCGAACTCTCCGAGGATGTGGTGCGACAGGCCTCGGCGGCAGGATTGAGGGGAGTCTGCCCCAGGGCCTCCCTGGCCACCAGGGAGGCAGTGGCCGCGGCCCGTGCCAGGGGGCTGCGGGTGCGGGCCTGGGGGGTGAGCTCTACGGCCGACCTGAAGCACCTGGTGGAGTGTGGGGTGGAGGGCGCCACCGTGGACTGGCCCCACAAGGCCAGGGAGTTTCTTGCCAGCCTGGGAGTGGAGACCGACGGGCTGGAGTAAGGCCCAGCGGGTGCCAGGCTGGCCTTCAGCCGGCAACGGCCAGATTGGATTTTGTTGGAGGCAAAGGTGAGGCTGGAATGGTTGTACCACACCGGGTTCGTAGTCAGCGACATGGAACGCTCGCTGGCCTTCTACAAGGCTTTGGGCTTTAAAGAGGAGCGCAACGCCATTCTGGAAGGGGACTGGATCTCCCGAGTGTTGGGATACCCGGATGTCCGCGTCCACATCGTGTTCCTGGGCCTGGGGGACGGCCGACACTCCCTGGAGCTGCTCCAGTACCTCAACCCCAGGGGCAAGAAGCTGGCGCCCCGGGAGCTGAGGACGGTGGGCTCCTGCCACGTTGGGGTACTGGTGGACAACCTGGAGGAGTGGTACCGGGAGCTGAGTGCCAAGGGGGTGAAGTTCGTTAACCCGCCCCTGTACCGGCAGGTGCAGTACCCCTGGGCCAGGGCGGCCTGCTACCTCCAGGACCCTGACGGCAACTGGCTGGAGTTCATCGAGAGAGCGCCCGGGCCGTAGGGTGTGGGGGTCCATCGAAGCGGAGAGCGCACTTCGGTGGACCCAGTACACCATACTCTTCCACTCAGTATCAGGCCTCTTGGCCCCCCAGGTGCCCTACCCACCTTCTCGTACCAGTAGCTGCCAAGGTAAGCTCCTTCTGTGCCCTTGGCAAAAGGGTAAGAATCTGTGGGGTTGGGGGTCCCCTCTCTACCATCGGCTTCTTCGGCAGCTCCGCTCCCTCCCAATGACACTTCATCGCGGCCATGTAGCTGCGGGGTATTACTAGGAACCAGCGGGCTGCCTGGGGCAACAAGCCACACCTCTTCATTAAAACCGTGTGTGAGGGAGCCTGGGACTCCCAGGGATAGGCAATAATGCCATCAGCGCGTCTTCCCTGGAGATGTCTGGACCGGGGACGGGTTACGAATGGGGTGGTCTTTGTTAGGCGGCTCTCATGGGATGGCCTGGCGGGGGCATGCCCGTCACGGCGGCTGGGTTGAAACAGCCCGGCTCGCCCTCTATACTAGCGCCAGGTCAGCGGCACCAGATCTAGGAGGTGAACAGTGATCACCGGCTTCAACCATTCGGGGTTTGTGGTCAGGGACTTGCAGAAGATGGTGGCCTTCTACCGGGACGTGCTGGGGTTGAAAGTGATGCGGGAGGTGGACGCCACCAAGCCTCCGCTAAGTGCCCACGTGGGCATCGAGGGGGCGCAGCGCTACCTGGTGTTTGTGGGCAAGGACAGTGAACAGCACCAGTTGGAGTTGGTCTATTACTTGCAGCCCAAGAGCCCTGATACCAAGATCGAGCGGCACAACATAGGGGCGGCCCACGTCTGCTTTAACGTCAAGGGTCTGGACAAGATGTACGAGGAGCTGTCCAAGAAGGGGGTCAAGTTCGCCGCCCCGCTGGTGACACGGGAGACTCCCACAGCCACGGTAAGGATCTGCTATGGCCAGGACCCTGAGGGGAACTGGCTGGAGTTCATCGAGAATATTCCCAAATAGTCCTGTTTCTCAGGCCTCTCTCAGGCCACGATGAAGACGCAGAGGGGTCTCCCGGAAGGGAGACCCCTCTTGGTGTGCCTTTTCCCTTGGGTGGCTCGGTGCTGGCAGCCCCAGGTGCTTCAGGACGGGTCTGCCGGGCGCTGCACTATGGCGAGACCAGGGTGCCTTCCTGCACCGTGATGGGCAGTTTGAACCCGGCGCGGCTCACCTGGACCGACACCACGGCATCGCCCTCAGACAGGGCGCGGGCAGTCACCTGGATCTCCACCTTGTCACCGGCCTCCAGGCGCGGGATCTCGTTCAGGATTACCTTTCCTTCGCTGAGGGTATAGGGCACGGGGGCGGACACCGAAACCACTTCCATGGAGCTGGGCATGGTGATTTGGACGTTGATGCCCAGCGTGGGCCGGCCGCCCTGGGCTGTCAGGGTGATGAAGTAGGTAACCTCCTTGCCCTTTAGGACGGGCTCTGCGCTGTCCGTCACGGTGACGTTAAGGCCGGCCCCCTCGGCCTGAAGGCTGTTTTTGGTGCCTCCCTGGGCTGTCCAGGTACCTGTGGCGCTGGCCACTATGTTCATAGGGGCCAGGGTCCTGGCAACCAACTGCATCCGTATGGTGGCGGAGCCTCTTTCCGGTATTCGGGGGAGGGTCCAGGTAGCCGTAGGCTTCACGGTGCTGGGTTGGGGGTCCGACCCCAGCATCTCCAGGCCCCCGCCCAGGTCCACCACCACCTGAACGTTGTCCACGGCAATGGTAGCCGGGTTGTGGATGCGCAGCGTCTTCTCGAAGGGCTCACCCAGGGCTGGGGAGGTGATCCCGGAAAGGGTCACGGGAAGGATCAGGGCGCCCGACTTGTTGTCCACCTTTATCTGGGGCTGGGGGTCCTCCTGGTCCTGAGTGGCCTGGGCCGAGCCACCCTTACCGCCAACGGAAACAAGAATGAGCATTGCTAGGCCGGCAGCGATAAGGCTAAAGATACTAAGGTCTCGGATAACTCTCTTCCACTTGATCCTCTGCATATACACCTCCAAACGATCTATCGAATGGTCCTTATGGCCAACCAGACTGCCAGCCTGGGTCTCCTACTTGTCCCGCAGAGTCGCGATGCCTACCGCCGGCCAGGGAGTACTGGCCTTTGGGGCCCAGAGACTGACTAGCCCTCAAAGGAGCAGGGGAGGTGGGGAGTCAGCTTGTAAGAGAAGGGGGAAAGGGTAGAGCCCACAGGGCACCTGCTACCGGGTCTGGCGACTCCACATCAGGCGGAGACAACGGCCAGATTAATAAAAGTTCAAGAAAAGTATGTTAGAAATTTAAGAAAAAGTTCAAGAATAGGGGCCACAGATATTGATGAGTTCTCAGGGGCTAGCCCAGCAGGGTGAACTCCAGCGTGTCCCCATCCTGGAGCCCCAGGGCCTGCCGCAGGTGGTGGTCGCTGACCAGCTCCACCTGGTTGTCCGGGTATCCCGGCTCGTCACCCCGTATGACGAAGCCCGAATACCTCCCAGCGATAAGCACCTCCCCGTACCAGACCCCGGGTATGTCGTGGCCCAACTCGTCGGTGCCGATGTAGTGGGGCAGAGGCGTGTTGAAGGGCGCCGGCAGGTGCAGGTTAAGGGTGCCGGGCACCAGGGATAGACCCAGCCGGCGCCGGACGGCCTCCTGTACCGAGGGGAGGGCCATGCGGAGGGCGCCCAGGCCCCGCCCGCTCTTTACGATGCCCTGGAAGGTCTTTTGCTCAGGCATGGCAGGGGCATCACAACTGAATCCACCGCGCCTTGGCCTGTTTAGGGCGTCCTGGCCGGGTTCTCTTCATTCCAGGGCGTGTCCTTTCCCCTACACCGCGTACTTCTTTACAGCGGTGGGATCCAGCTCCAGGCCCAGGCCGGGCCGGTCGGGGAAGGGGGACCACATGCCGTCCTTGGGCTGGGGGAAGTCTTTGTAGAACACCTTGTCCCCCTGTTCGGAGACGCCCAGGTACTCCACCACCTTCAGGTTGGGTATGGCGCAGGCCGTGTGCAGGTGGACGAGCTGCACGGCATGTGGCGCCACGGGCAGGTTGAAGGCGTGGGCCATGTGGGCCACCTTCATCCACTCGGTGACGCCACCCACTCGGCCTACGTCGGGCTGGACGATGTCCGCGGCACCCCGGGCCATCAGCTCCTTGAACCCGAACTTGGTGTACTCGTGCTCCCCCGTGGCCACGGGGATGTTGCTGGCGTGGGCCACCTGGGCCAACCCGTCAATATCGTCGGCCAGGACGGGCTCCTCGAACCAGGCCACGCCGTACTCCTCGAAGGCCCGGGACATGCGGATGGCCTGCTTGGCGTAGTAGCCGTTGTTGGCATCCACGTAGATCTCGATGTCATCGCCCACGGCCTTACGCACGGCGGCCAGGCGCTTCAGGTCCTCTCGCTCCGCCTTGCCGAAGTCCTTGGCCACCTTCATCTTGACCCGCCTGAAGCCCCGCTCCACGTAACCCACCTGTTCCTCCACCAGCTCCTTCTCGGTGAAGTTGGTCCAGCCGCCGCTGCCATAGACGGGGACCTTATCGGTGTAGGCGCCCAGGAGCTTGTACAGGGGCAGGTTAACCGCCTTGGCCTTAAGGTCCCACAGGGCGATGTCCACGGCGGAGATGGCGCAGAAGGCCACGCCCTTGCGGCCGTAGCCCCGGACGCGCCAGAACATATCGTTCCACAGGCGCTCGATATCCAGGGGGTCCTGCCCTATGAGCAGGTCTTTGAGGTTGTGCTCCACCACGGCACGGATGGCGGCCACCCCCGCCGCCGTGCCCAGGCCCTCGATACCCTCGTCGGTCTTGATGTGGACGAAGAGGGCGCCGCGGCCGCCCGTGCCTGGCTTAGGGGGTGGAATGGTGGCGTCCTGGATGGGCCGCCCTTGGGGGTAGTGGAGCTGGGTGGTGGTGACGTCAACTATCTTCACGGGACCTCCTTGTCATAGTGGTAGGATTCCCTTGACCGCCCACGCCCTGGCCTCCAGGGTGAAGGGGCCATCGGGGTGGTTGCCGAAAAGGGCTTGGCGCAGCCCTTCCTTGAGGGCCTCGAGCATGTTTGTAGGCAGGCTGACGGTGTACGAACCTGATGGGCCTTGGCCTCCCATGAAGGGAGACCGGAAGTCCTGGAAGGGCAAGGGACCCCGTGCCGCTGCCCACATCCAGGACCCGGTCCCCGTCCTGGACGCCGGCGAAGCTCACAAAGCTGGAGGCCAGCCTTGTGCTCCATCGTCCCATTAAAAGTTCGTAGGCCTGGGCGTCGGCGAACATAAGTAGCCCTCTGGCCAGGGTAGTTTTGGGGCAGCGGTTACCTTACCCGGCGGAACTTCTGGACCCGCTGGCCCTCCAGCACCTCGCCCACGTACAGGTCGCCCCGGGAGTCGGTCCAGATGCCGTGGGGTGCGTAGAACTCGCCCGGTGCGTGGCTCTTCTCGCCGCCCCAGCGGGCCAGCAGGTTGCCCTGGAGGTCCAGTATGCTCACCCGGGACTGGAGCTCGGCCACGTACACGGTCTCGTCCACGTCGATGTAGATATCCGTGGGCTGGCGGAAGCCCGTCCACTGGGTAATGTACTTTCCGTCCTTGGTGAATATCTGGATGCGGTGGTTCTCCCGGTCCGAGACCAGCACCCGGCCATCCTTGTGCACCCAGATATTGTGGGGGAGGTTGAACTGGCCGGGACCCGTGCCTGGCTCTCCCCAGGAGAACAGGTGGCGGCCCTCAGAGGAGAACACGTGGACGCGGGCGTTGCCGTAGCCATCGGAGATATAAACTTCGCCCGTGGGGGCCACGGCCACGTCGGTGGGCCGGTTGAAGGGCTGGCCCGGGGCGCCTGGCTGGTCTTTGGTGCCCAGAGTGAGCAGGTGCTTGCCCTGGGCCGAGAACTTCTTCACGGTGTGGTCAGCGCTGTCGGCCAGCCAGAGGTTGCCCTGGGCATCGAAGCACATGCCGTGGGCGCTCTTGAAGTGACCCTCGCCCCAGGAGCGGATGAACTGGCCGTCCCGGTCAAAGAGGATAACGGGGTGCTCGCCCCGGCAGAAGACGTACACCCGGTCCTGGCGGTCCACGGCCACCGTCCCCACCTGCTTGAAGGCCCATCCACTGGGAAGCTTGGCCCACCCCTGTATCACTTCGTACGTAAGCTTTCCGCTGCCTACCGCCATGGGTGTGGCTCCTTTCTTTCTGGCAGTTTCCACTGATGGTTGTGTGTAGAGGGAACTATAATTCTCCCAGGGGGCACGGTCAAGGGCGCTGCCGCCGCCTTGGCCCGTGGCGTTGAAGGTCTCTTCCCTGGAGAGGTCCGCGGGCGTTCCTGTGCTTCCAGGATGAATCACGGTGTTCAGCGGGCACAGGCGGCTGGGGCCAGGCCAACCTCTTTCCACGGTGGGCTAGGTACTCGGCAACTTTGGACCAAGGGAGCAGGCTTCCTTTGTTCTCATGATGCCTCACACTCCTCCTCTCGATAGTAGCTTGTCTAGCGAGGTTTATAGCTGTCATTCTTTGGTTGCTGCGCTCTCACAGAACGACCCCTCACCCCCAGGCCCATGAGGAGAGGGCCGGCGAATACACCACCTTCAGCGGGAGACCAAGGCCAAGCAAACACGGCCCTGCTTGAGGGCGGCCCTTGGGTCCTCCTAAACGCCTGGGCGGACACTCTAGGGGTGCCTCTGCGAGCTAGGCCACCGGACCATTCAGCATCGGTGTAATCTTGCGGCCCCTGGGCGGCCAACGTATAATCGCCGCCAGAAGTCGTTGGGATGGTCTCACAGCCGTCCCTGAGCATGGAGAGGCAAGATGGACCAGCATAAGGTGGTTTACCTGGGCCCTAGGAACGACCTGGCCATGTCTGTGATGAGACAGAGGGCCCCCGCCGGCGTGGAGGTGGCCTGGGTGGACCCCTCCCAGCCGCCAGAGAAGGTATTGGCGGCGTGCCGGGATGCCGAGGTGATAGTTGCTGGAGGCCGCGCCGTGACCCTGGACCTGGCCCGCGCCTGCCCCAGGCTGAAGCTGGTGCAGGTCTTCAGCGCCGGTACCGACTGGCTGGACGTTAAAGGGCTGGGAGAGCTGGGTGTCCGCGTGGCTAACAACCACGGTGGGAACTCCGTGGCCGTGGCCGAGCACGCCATCGTCCTCATGGTGGCGGTGTACCGGCGCCTGGCCGAGCAGATACGCAACGTCCAGGAGCGTAGGTGGAGCGGCGGGGTGTCGCTGGAGGACCCGCGTTACCACGAGATAGCCGGCAAGACGGTGGGCATCGTGGGGTTGGGGCACATTGGCCAGGCGGTGGCCCGGCGCCTCAGGGGATGGGAGGCCACATTGCTCTACACGGACATCCGCACCTTCCCCAAGTCCCTGGAGAAGGAACTGGGGGTGAAACGGGTCTCCTTGGACGAGCTCCTGCGCACCTCGGACATTGTCACCCTCCACGTGCCCCTGAACTCCAGGACGCGGGCCATGATAAGCCACCGAGAGCTGGCCATGATGAAGCCCACGGCAGTACTCATCAACACCTGCCGGGGGCCGGTGGTGGACGAAAAGGCCCTGTACCAGGCCCTGAGGGAGGGGCGTATCGCCGGGGCGGGCCTGGACGTACTGGAGGAGGAGCCTACCCCACCCAACAATCCCATCCTGGACCTGGACACGGTGGTGGTCACCCCCCACCTGGCCGGACTGAGCATCGAGGCGCGGACCAAGAGCTTCGCCTTTGCCATGGAGAACGCGGCAAGGGTGATCGCTGGCCAGGAGCCCATATCTGTGGTGGTGCCGGAGTAACGTCCCCGTAGGGGGCTGCTCGGTCACTGGGCCCAGAGGGCCAGGCCCCTTTGGCCTCCCATGGTGTCTCATACTCCTTCCACAGATAGCACCTTGCCGGGTGAGGTTGGGGGCATTTTGAGCCCTTGGTAGAAGGGCTGAGGGGCTGGCGGGGTTGGGCCCCCTCCCCTCCAGGCTCTTCCGGCACCGCGCTCCCTCGGAAGGGCACTTTACCCCCCTGGCCCAGCGGTAGGCCCCTGGCGGGCCACACCCCTCAAAACCGTCGAGCGGTAAGCTCCCGTAGGGACGGGTTAGGGCAAGGGCGTGGAGTCCCGTAGTAAGTGCCGTTCACTGCTTAAACCGCTAATAGCTGAGGCATGACACCCCTCCTGTGGATGCGTAGCCTGTAGCCCCTGCAGTTGACACTCGGGACCTGCTAGCTTAACCTAATATTATGTTAATTAACTAGGCCGATGGAGGTCTGGCCTTGGCCTGACAGCCGTGGCTCCGGGCCAGGCCTTGGCAGGCCACTGGGGTGGGGAGGTGAGGCTCTTATCGGTGGGGTCAGCGTCGGCCTCGGACCCAAGGCTCCAAAGTATCTCCCAGTAGCGGGGCTAGCCTCCGGTGTCTTTTGCCTGAAGGCCCTGTGTAGCTCGTACCGGTGTTGTTGGGAGTGCCCAGCACCGTCGTTGATTACGCGGATCTGTATCCTAGGGCAGCGTTGCCTGGTGGTCTTTCCAGGTCCAGGCAATGCTACCCTCGTGAAAGGCGCTTGCCTGGCAATAGCAAATCAATCTCAAAGGAGAAGCCATGGAACTCGCCCTCATCATAGCGGCCATTGTCGCAGCCATAGGCGCCATCAACTGGGGCCTGGTGGCACTGTTTAATTTTGATCTGGTGGCCTTCGTAACTGGCAACGGCAACTTCGGGTCTGTCAATGCGGCCTCGCGCCTAGTTTACCTGCTGGTGGCGGCTGCCGGCATTGTCACCTTGATAGTGCTGTGGAACGCCCTGGACTAGCCAGGGTGGCGGCAGGGTCCCACCACCAAGGGCAGGGCGCCACCTGGCCGCCGGGCCGTCCTTTGGGGCTGGGCAAGCCCGCTTAGCCAGTCCCTGGGGGGCTTCCTTCACCAGCCCCGGTATTGGGGACCAGAGAATGATGCTGTGCCCAGACATTCCCCGCGGTGTAGCGGGGGTGTCTGGGCATGTTGTTGCAACCCGGCCCTGCTACTTGCCCACTCCGGGCCAGTGTGAAAAAGTTCAGATAGATATGAGACAGTAGGCGTGGAAAAGTAGAAGCAGAAGGGGCCACACTTCTGGGTGAGAATAGACCAGAAAGGAGGTGGCCC
>DAOUBE010000228.1:0-1799 GCA_034432835.1 Dehalococcoidia bacterium
CCAGATAAGGGGCAATTTGAGGAGTGGCTGAAGAAGACAGGGTGGAAATTCAACGGGGTATATGGGGTGAACCTGATTCATGAGGCTGGCTCCATCTGGCCTGTGTAGGTAGGCCTACCGCGAGGGCGCGCTCTGACGAAGGCCGCGCACAAAAGCCTGTTCAGGAGGGGGTGCTATGAACGGCGATCATGGTAAAGCCAGGCTGTGGCACTTGGCAGAATGGTCTTCAGTGGCATGGGCAGGGCTTACCCTGACTCTAGCATTGCTAGTGGCGGTGGCCTGTACACCAGCGGCCACACCCACAGCGCCCCAGAGCTCGGGGACTCCTACAGCAACTCCGACAGGTGGGGCCTTGGCTACACCTACCCCCACATCCAGCCCCACTCCTGAGGCTACTTCTTCCGAACAGCCTGTCAGAGGGGGCAGCCTTAGAGCCAGAACATGGCGCAGCCCAAGCACTTGGGACATGGGCCGCACCGCCTCGGCGGGAGAGGTGATGCCCGGCGCCCTGGCCTACAACAACCTCCTCTGGTTCACCGACGACCAGGGGACCATAGGCTGCGAGCTTTGCACCAGTTGGGAGATCTCCCCCGATTCCCTGACCCACACCTTCAAGCTACACCAGGGGGTGAAGTTCCACTCCGGTGAGGAGCTCACCTCCGCCGACATCAAGTGGAACCTGGAGAAGTGGATGGGCCTGGTGGATAACGTGGCCTCCCCCAGGATGGGCCCCATCGCCTCCTACGTGGACACCGTGGAAGCCCCTGACCCTTACACCGTGGTAGTAAGGATGAAGCGTCCGGCCCCTTCCTTCCCGGTGTTCATCGCCCATGACTACGCTGCCATCATCAAGAAGGACAGCACCCAGGAGCAGCTTAAGGCTGGGCCCCAGGGCACGGGGCCATTCATCGTCAAGCAGCACGTTAGGGACAGCTCCATCACTTATGAGAGGAATCCTAACTACTTCAAGCCCGGTCTGCCCTACCTTGACCAGATAGAGTTGGTCATAATCAGAGACGAGCCCGCTGTCAGGACAGCCTTCGCCACCGGCAACATCGACTGGACGGACATCTGGCCCGATCCCAGCCTTAAGCCTCGATACGACCAGCTAGAGGCCGATGGCAAGATAAAGCAGTGGCGGCATCCTCACCACTGGATGCAGGGGCTGGCAATAAATGTAACCGCCCCGCCCCTGAACGACCCCCGGGTCCGGCAGGCCATCAACCTGGCCCTGGACAGGGATGCCTTCGAGCAGGTCATCCTCTTCGGCTTTGACCGAAGGGACAGGTACTGGGCATGGCCGGTGGGGTCTCCCTGGAACCCCTATCAGAGTGAAGATGAGCTGAGGCGCAGCCTGCCAGGTTGGGCCAGGACCGGGCCGGACAAGGAGGCGGAGCGCCAGCAGGCCAAGCAGCTCCTGGCCGACGCCGGCTACCCCAACGGCTTCGATCTGCAGCTCCTTAGCCAGGGAAACGAGCAGGAGGTCCGGACCAACGAGTGGTTCGCAAGCCAACTGGGCACTATCGGCATAAGGGCTCAGGTGGTGGTCAGGGGGGATATATTCGACCAGCTATTGCTGGAGGGCCAGTTCCAGGCGGGGAACCAGGGTTACCTTATCCTTACCGGTGACCCGGACGAGGTGCTGTACGGTTACTTCTACACCGATGGCTCCCGTAACTACACGCAGTACAGCAACCCAGCCTTCGACGCCCTGGTGGACCAGCAGAGCGCCGAGCCCGATCCGGTGAGGAGGCGGGAGCTGGTCCTGCAGGCCCTGAAGATGCTGGACCAGGACATGA
>DAOUBE010000229.1:0-7861 GCA_034432835.1 Dehalococcoidia bacterium
GGACCAGAGGGGCCTGGCCCTGGGGCCAAAAGTATCAGGTACCAGGCACACCACCAAAGGAGCCTGGCCCTCTGCACCCCTGGCCACACCCCCACCCTGCAAGGTGGGGACTACCAGCCATAAGGACACGGTACCCTTCCAGACTCCGTCAAAGCCCGAACGGTTGGGGCCCTAGACTCCCCTCAGTACGTGCTACCCCCTTGAGGAATGCACCACAGCCAAATGGTTCTAGCGATGGTGCTGCTGATAGTGCAGGCGCAGCAGGTCCAGCCCGAAGTCCCCCTCCACATCCCGCCACACCGAGTGGATGTGGTTGGCGTTGTTCTGCCAGTTGTCGAACTCGATGAGAAAACCGGGCCCCTGAATGCGATAGTAGTGGGGATTGCCCGGCCCGGGCTCCAGGCTCCCCATCCAGGCGAAGTGGAGGTTGTTGATGCCCCTGGCCTGGAGCTTGGCCTCCTCCTGCTGGGCCAGCTCGGGGGCCTTGGTGGTGAGGTAGTCCTGGACCAGGCGCAGCAGCAGGTCGCGCTGGCTGGGGGTCATGTCGGCGGCGGGAAGGCCCTGCTGGGGGCCCAGCTCCACCCTGGCCACGTTGGTGGAGAAGATGTCCCTGGGCGCGGTGTCGGCGATAACCGCTCGGGCGCGCCTCTGGGGATCCAGGCTGCGCACCAGCTCCCGGGCCAAGTCCTCTCGCGAGGCCAGGATGCGGAGCCCGGCCTTGGGGCCCCGGGGCACCCTGGCCGGGTTGGCGCCGTAAAAACATGGCGTGGGGGAGGCCACTTGGCCATCCACCACGGTAAAGTGCAGGAACAGGTGGTGTCCGTTCACCCGCCAGCTCCAGGGGCCGCCGCCCGAGGGGTCGCCAAAGATGGTGAAGTAGTATAGGCCCGGGTCTCTGTCGAAGCGCACCGTCCAGTCCTCTCGCTCCAGCTTCCCCAGGATGGTCTCGTGCTCTATGACAGCCTTGGCCAGGGCGTACCCCCGGTCGGTGAGGCCCGAGGCCAGGAGCTGGTGGGCCTGCTGCTTCTGTTGGTCGTTCATGACGTAGAAGGGCACCCCCTTGTGGTCGATGGGTGCATAGTGCCAGACGAAGCGCTCCTGGTCATCGAAGGGGAAGACCGCCCTGGAGCGCTGGTGGCTGTCCAGCGACTCCAGGAACTGGAGGCAGGCCGCCTTCATTCGCTGGGCCACCTGTCGGGTGGCCGTTGTGGTGCCGTGAGGGGAGGTGTGTCCTGTATCCCCCATGTGGTCCCTCCTAAGGTTGGTTACAGTCTCTACCGCCGTGCCCAGAACGGCCTACGGCGGGGTCATGATCTGGGTCTTGCGGGGCTGTTCGGGCGCAATGGTGACACTGAAGTCGCCGAAGCCGTAGCCCAGGGTGCCGAAGATGCGGAGGGTCTCGCTGCCCCCTATGTACTGGTGCTGGTTGGTCTGGTCTAGGCGGAAGGGACGGCCGTGGCCGGGGTAGAACACCCGGGAGAGCTTGAGGAGCTTCTGGATGCTCTCCGCCGCCTGCTCCTCGTCCCAGAACACGATGAAGGGCATCCCCGTGTGGACAGAGCCTGCCCAGGGCAGGGCATCGCCAGATATGGCTACGGTGCCGCCGGGGGTCTCCACCAGCACACTGACGTGGCCGCGGGTGTGGCCCGGCGTCTCCACGATGCTGACACCCTCCTCCAGCCTGGTGCCCTCCACCACGTGCTGGACCTCTCGCCCCCGAAGGGTGTGGACGAAGTAACGAGCTGTCCCAAAGTCGCGCGGGTGGGGGTTGGCGGCGTACTCCACCTCCATAGGGTGGATGGCGATGCGGGCGCTGGGGAAGAGGTCTATGTTCTGGCTGTGGTCCCAGTGGGCATGGGTAAGGACGACGGTGTGGATATCCTGGGGCTTGAGGCCGCGGTCCGCCAGGGCGGCCAGGAGGGCCTGGCGGCGCCCGTGGTGGCCCGTGTCCACCAGGATGTTCTGCCTCCCCCTCACCAGGGTAACGGTGCAGAAACTGATGCCCCCCTGGTCAGTGCCCACGCTATAGCCCGTCAGCACTAGGTCAATCTGTGGCATGGATGCCTCCTTTGCTTGTGCTAGCGAAGGGGGAACGCCTGGTCCAGAAGCCTCAGGTGCTCCTCTGAGAGGCGCCAGCCCGAGGCGCCGCAGTTCTCCTCCGTCCGGCTCAGGGAGTTGGACTTGGGTATGGCTATGACGTTGGGGTGGCGGATGCACCAGTTCAGGGCCACCTGAGCCTCGGTCTTGCCGGTCTCGGCGGCCACCCGAGCCAAGACACCGGCGCTGTCATGGTACTTCAGGTTCCTCAGGCCCCGGGCCAGGGGGCTGTAGGCGATGATGGTGATGTTCTTCTCCTGGCAGAAGGGCAGCAGGTCCTGCTCTATGCTCCGGTCGGCCAGGCTGTACTCCACCTGGTTGGAGACTATGGTGTACTTGCTCAGGGCGGCCTGGGCCTTCTGGAACTCGGCCACGGAGAAGTTGCTCACGCCTATGAACCGGACCTTGCCGGCATCGGCCAGGGCCTCCATGGCCCCCATGGTCTCCTCTATGGGTATGCTGGAGTTGGGCCAATGGAGCTGGTAGAGGTCGATGTAGTCGGTGCCCAGGAGGCGCAGGCTCCTGTCGGCGGCGGCCAGGACCTCCCTGTACCGGAAGTGGGAGGGCGACACCTTGGTGGCGATGAAGACGCGGTCCCGCATCCCCTTGGCCACCCTGCCCACGACACCCTCGGTGCTGTAGAACTCGGCGGTGTCTATCAGGTAGGCCCCTAGCTCGATGCCGCGCCTCAGGGGCTCGGTCCCGCCGCTGTACTGCCACGTGCCCAGGCCGATCTCTGGCACACGGCAACCTGTGTTGGCTAGAGTCTTGTACTCCATGGCCTCCGGCCGGCAAGAGGTTTCAGCAAGGGGCGCAGCAGGTCCCTCAAGGGCATCCATGGCTACTGTTGGACTTTGGGATGGGGGTAGGATAAATTCTCCGCACCCTCTTGTCAAACGCAGGGGGTAATGTTAGGCATATAGCCTCTACGCCGCAGTCTAGTGGGTACGATAATATGCCGCATCCTTGAGGCGAGCTAAAGGGCACCCCATGCAAGGAGAGAATCCCCCACACACCCACTTTGCCGCTTGACAATCACGTGGTGATGTCTCATAATCCCCCATTTTCGGGAGAGGAGGGGACATGAAGACAGGGTTTCGATTGGTGCTGGCGGCCCTATTCACTGGGATCCTACTGGTGGCCACGGTGGGTACCGCCTTGGCAGCCGTCTGCATCAATACTAACAAGCCCGATGGAGCTGGGAACTTCGGCGACGTAGTGATCAATGCTGGCACTGGAGAGGTCACCCTTCCCACCAACCCGGGTGGACAGTCCGCCGGCGGTTTCGTGGACGTCTGGCTGGACCTGGATGGCGATGGTAGCGCCGATGTGAAGATCATAGACGACACCTTCTTCCTCAATAACGGCCAGCCTTCCGTGGGGAACCCAGCCCTAGGCGTGCCCGCAGAGCTGCCCGACGGCGCCCACAACTCCGGGCCCGGCGACAGCTTCTGCGACGGCGTTGGGCTTGATGACGTGGAGGCCTGCCCCGCCCCATAGCACCACAGCTTAAGGATACAGGGCTGGTGATCGGGGAGCCGCCGTGCCGCGGCTCCCTGCTTTTCTGCCTGTCGGCGGCGGATGGCCTGCCCCTGGGCAGCCCTCGTTGACCCGCCCGCCGCAGGCTATACTCTTTTTCAAAATTTTCTAAAGCGGTCCCCGCCAGGGCATGGGCCGGCCTTCCATGCCCGCGGCGAATGCCGGGAGGAGCTTCTGACGCCTAGCGAGCTAGCCCGAAAAACCGTTGATCTGGCCTCGGAGAAGCAGGCCTCGGACATCCTGCTCCTTGACCTGCGAAGCCTTCAAGTCTTCACCGATTACTTCGTCATCCTGACCGCCGAGAGCCGCCGCCAGATAGATGCCCTGAGAGAGGAGCTGGTCCAGGCCCTGAAGGAGATGGGCGTCACCAACCTGCGCCAGGAGGGCACCTCCGAGTCGGGGTGGGTGCTGCTAGACTTCGGGGACGTGGTGGTGCACATCTTCGCCCCGGAAGAGAGGGCCTTCTACCAGCTAGAGCAGCTCTGGTCCAACGCCCGCCAGGTGGTGAGGATACAGTAGCCCGTTACTTGTAAGCCACCACCCCAAAGGCCTCCGGGTGGCGCACTACCCGGGAGAACCCAGCCTCCTCCAGCCTCCGGACTACCCCTGCCGTCACAACGTGCCCCGTCTTGCTCTCGGGGTCGGCCACGTAGTGGAAGAGGCGGCCCCTGCGGGACAGCACCCGGTAGAGCTGGCGGTAGAACTCGGCGGAGTACAGGTCCCCAGCTATGCGGAAGGTGGGTGGGTCGTGGATGATGCGATCGAAGCTGAAGTCCTTGAACTCCCGCACCACCTCAAAGCTGTCCCCGATGACCTGCTTGATCTTGGGGTTCTCGAAGAGGGCCCGGGACCAGGGGTTCAGCCGCGCCACCTCCAGCACGTTGGGGTCGACCTCTACGGTGACCACCTCCTGGGCAGTGAGGGCGGCCTGGATGGCGGTGTAGCCCAGGCCGGTGGCCGTATCCAGCACGCGGCCCGTGATGGGGGCGATGGTAGCCACCTTGCGCAGGGTGTCCTGGTGGGGCTCCGTGTCTTTGATGCGGTGCATGGGGATGCCCGAGACTAGTAGGGTGGGTGCGCCCACCGTGGGCATGAGGCTGTAGAAGCAGTCCGTGTTTTGGGAGTACACCTGGACCTTGCGGGGGACGCTATCCTCAAGGACAAAGCAGCTCTGGGGCGAGGCAGCGATGGTCTCCAGGGCCTCCCAGGATAGCAGGCGGCCGCCGGGCAGGCGCACCCCCTCCAGCTCCAGGGCGGCCTGCACCGTGGTCAGCCCCAGGTCTGGCGACACCGCCACCACTGTCTGGCCCACCCTACGAGCCTCCAGGAGGGGCCGCGCCTGGTAGTGGGAGAGGACTACGCTGTCGGTCATTCAGTGATCCAGGGGTCCACGTCCCTGGAATACTCCTTGATCTCCTCCGGCCGGAAGAATATCTCGATCTCCCGCCTGGCCGACTCTGGGGAATCGGAGCCGTGGATGAGGTTGCGTCCTATGTCCAGGGCCCAGTCGCCGCGGATGGTGCCCGGCGCCGCCTTTAGGGGGTCGGTGGCCCCCATGGTGGCCCGGACAACGTCCACAGCGTTCTTGCCCTGCCACACCATGGCCACAATAGGGCTGGAGGTGATGAACTTCACCAGGCCGGGGAAGAAGGGCTTGTTCACGTGGGCCTCGTAGTGGCGCCGCGCCAGGGCCTCGTCCACCGTGAGCAGCTTGACGGCCACCAGCAGCAGGCCTCGCGCCTCCAGCCGGGATATGATGGCGCCGATGAGGCCGCGCTGCACGGCGTCAGGCTTGATTAACACCAGGGTCCGCTCCATCTATCGTTTCCTCCTTAGGCTATAGCGGACAGCGGGCCAACCGGGCCCACCGCCTTTTCCTCGGATGGCTTCAGTGCTTGACCCTCTGGGGCGGGCTCGGCCGGCCGATGCTGGGCCTTCTCAGATACAGGGGCTGAAGGGTGGCCACGTCGCCGGACTCACCCCGGGCCAGCCGTTGGGAGCCCAGGTGGGCCAGGGCAGCCAGCCGCAGGCCGGGCCAGTAAGCCTCCACCACCAGGGCCTTGCTTCCCAGCCTCTCCTTCAAGAAACCGGCCAGGGCGGGCGCGGCCTCGCCACAGAAGAGGGTCCGGTCTGGCTCTCTGGGCGACAGCTCCTGGGGAGCCAGGATGCGCTCTTCCTCCACCCTGGCCCACTGGCCCTGGGCCTGGGCGAAGAGGGCGGTGAATAGCTCGCCCCGTCCGGCGGTGAGCAGAGGCTGCACAAATAACCCTGTATCCTTGTAAGGATAAGCCTCCAGCTCCAGGGTTCCTACACCTATCATGGGCACGGACAGAGCCAGGGCCAGGCCCTTGGCGGCGCTCAGGCCAACCCGCAGGGAGCTGAACCCGCCAGGGCCCAGGGCCACAGCGATGCCGCTCACCTCCCTGACCGTCCCGCCCACTCGCTCCAGCAGTTGCTGGACAGAGGGCAGGAGCTCACGGGTATGGTTACCCTGAGAGCGCCAGCACAGGGAGGCCAACAGCTCGCCGTTCCTGTGAAGGGCCACCCCGCCGTATCTCGTGGATGTGTCAATAGCCAGCAGCATATCCTAGCCTTCCTTGGCTTCCTTGCGGTAAGTGCCCAGAGGCCGCTCAAGGGAGGCCACCAGCCCCTGGTACCGCTCGCCCCGGGCCTCCAACCGGATGCGTCGGTCGGCCTGGCCCTCGCCGTACTCCATATGCACCCACAGGCACTCCCAAGGGAACAGCTCCTCCGCTCGTTCCGCCCACTCGATGACGCACACCCCGCCCGACTCCAGGTACTCGTCCAGGCCCAAGTCCAGCACCTCCAGGGGGTTGTCCACGCGGAAGAGGTCCATGTGGTACAGGGGCAGCCTGCCTCGGTACTGGGTCACCAGGACAAAGGTGGGGCTGCGGGCGTACTCCTTCACCCCTAGGCCGAAGGCGATGCCCTGGATGAGGGTGGTCTTGCCCACCCCCAGAGGCCCAGAGAACAGAAAGAGGTCGCCAGGCTGGGCCTGCTCCCCCAGGAGCCGCCCCAGGCGCTGGGTCTCCTCCGGGCTATGGGTGGTCAACGTAAGCGCAGATGGCATCACCGTATCGCGTGGCAGGGATACCAGGGGTGAAGGCCCCCAGCCTTGGGCTCACCGGAAATGGTCCCAGCCGCCGTGGGCAACGGGCAGCGCCTGGCCCGAGGGGCCCAGCACCGTCACCCGGCCCGGCTCACCCTTCACGATCTTGCCTATGACCGCGGCCTGAGGCAGCTTGGGCAGGACGGCGCCGGCTATCGCCTCGGGCGCGGTGAACAGGAGCTGATAGTCTTCGCCGCCCCCTAGGGCCAGCTCCAGGTACCGCTGGGGGAAGGTCTCCCTGAGAAAAGGGTGCACCGGCACCCGGGCCGCCTCGACGGTGGCGGCCACACCGCTGGCCTGGCAAAGCTTGCCCAGGTCGTCCACCAGGCCGTCGCTGATGTCCATGGCGGCCCGCACGCCGCCGGCCGCCAGGACCCTTCCCTCCTCCACGCAGGGGACTGGCCTGCGGTGGGCCTGGGCCAGGTACTGCGCCGCCTCAGCCCTGGCCTGGCCGTGGTACAGCATCAGCTCCAGGCCCCCGGCTGAGGAACCCAGGTAGCCTGTCACCGCCACCACGTCCCCCACGCAGGCGGCAGAGCGGAGCATGGGCTGGCCATCGTGCACGCCGGTGAGAGAGATGGTGACGAAAAAGACGGGCGACCTCACCACGTCGCCGCCGATGATGGCAACGCCGTACCGCTGGCCTATCTCCAGCATCCCCTGGTACAGATCGTCTATGTGGCCTACCTTGGTGTCCGGGGGAAGGCCCAGGGTGACGAGGGCGTAGAGGGGCAGTCCGCCCATGGAGGCGATGTCGCTGACGTTGGAGGCCATCACCTTCCAACCCACGTCCCGCCAGGGGGTGGTGGCCTGGGTGAAGTGTACCCCCTCCACCATGGTATCGGTGGTGAAGAGCTCGGTGACCTTGCCCACCTGCCAGGCGGCGGTGTCGTCACCGACGTCCACGGTGAGCCGGATGCCAAAGGGAGAGGCGTTGTCCGGCCCCCGCCGGTCCTTACAGTAGGACTGGATAAGCCGCTGGATGAGGCCGAATTCGCCCAGCTCCTTCACCGTCATGTAGGGCATTATAGCGTCTAGAAAGACCAACGTACAGGCACTGTACTGGTTCAGTACATATGAGACAGTCGGGCTATT
>DAOUBE010000230.1:0-10066 GCA_034432835.1 Dehalococcoidia bacterium
GGGCCACCTCCTTTCTGGTCTATTCTCACCCAGAAGTGTGGCCCCTTCTGCTTCTACTTTTCCACGCCTACTGTCTCATATCTATCTGAACTTTTTCATTGCGTGGCAGAAGGCGCCAGGGGGATAATGGGGTTGAGGACTGCTCTGCACTCGGCTGCTCTGTCACGGGCCGCCCAGGGCTGCATCTTCAGTGTTTCACCACCATGGAGAACGGGGGTGATTTTGAGGGTAGCCCTGGCGCTGGGGTTCCTGGCCCTCACCATCCTTGGAGCCGCTTGCAGAGCTTCGCCCACGCCCAGCCCGACGCCCGGTAACCTAACCCTGACAGGCCGTGTGTACCAGGTCACCGGCGGCGGGGACCGGCCTGTGGCCGGTGCCAAGGTCTCGGCGCTAATGTGCGTCCCCAGGCGATTCGAGGCTACCAGCGGGCCGGACGGAAGTTACAGCCTGGACATACCAGCACTGTACGTGAATCCCTGCGCCCAGATCACTCTGGAGGTGCAGGCGGCGGGCTATCAGCCCATCTCCATAGTTGTGTCAGTGCCTGAGCTGCGGACTCAGCCCCAGCGCAATTTTGCTCTCACGCTGGTGGGGGCTACAGGAACCCCGGCCCCATAGGTCTCGTCTATAATCAAAGTAGTGTATTAAAGTCCGGGGTCTGAGTATGAGTGGAAAACAGATAGCGAGGATGGTGCTGGGGGCATTGCTGGGACTGGTAGCTTCGGCAGCGGTGGCGTACGGCCTGGTGCTGTACACCATCGCCCTGGGGTTCGACGGGCCAGGCAAGCTGGAGGCCCTGGAGGCGACCCAGCACGTACTCCAGGCCATCCTCCTCACGATAGGCGGGCTGGGTGCCGGGTTTGGGCTGGCGTGGCTGGTGGGTCAAGGGCGAGCCCTTGTCCCCTGGCACCCCTAGCAAGGGGACGCGTTCCCTGCACCCCTGGCCTTACCTCCTGACCCCCTCTCCTCCAGGGTAGGCCCCGAGATGACCCTTCCACCTGTGTGCTTCCCATCCCTGTGGGGAGCATGTGGCCTAACTATGGCTGCAGGGTGTGCCCCGGGCAGCCTTGGCTTTGCGGCGAGTGGATGCTGCGGGGGGATACCGCTGGCGAACGCTATGCCAACTGGGCGATGGCGACCTGGATCAGGGCCAGGATGAGGATGGCGATCATGGGGCTGAGGTCGATCATGCCGGTGCTGGGCAGCACGCGGCGGATGGGCGCCAGTATGGGCTCCGTGATCTGGTACAGGGCGTTGAATATAGGGTTGCCTGGGCTCATCATCCCGGCGGCTGCCAACCAAGAAACGATTACCCTACCCAGCAGGGCGAAGTAGAGCACATATACAAGTACGTTGACAAATTGGACAACGAAGTCGGCCACTAGCCTTCGCCCAGCTCCAGTGTTTTTTCGTAGGCCGCGATCACGGCGTTGATGACGGCAGCCCGCACTCCCCCTTCCTCCAGGGCCAGGAGGCCCTCCACCGTGGTACCGCCAGGAGAGGTGACCATATCCCGCAGTTGGGCCGGATGGAGCCCCGTCTCCCTCACCAGCATAGCGCTTCCCAGGACCGTCTGCACCGCCAGGGTGCGGGCCATGGGCCGCGGCATGCCCACGTACACACCGGCGTCTATCAGCGCCTCCAGGAATAGGAACACATATCCTGGCCCGCTGGCGCTCAGGGCCGTGGCCATGTCCAGGTACTTCTCCTCGGCCACGTACAGCTCCTCACCCAGGGTCTTGAGGATAGCTCTGGCGCCCTCCCTTTGGGCCTTGTCCACCTGGGGGGTAGCCGTCCACACGCTCATTCCGGCGCCGATCTGGGCGGGGGTGTTGGGCATGACCCTGATGACGGCAGCATGCCCCAGGCCATCCATCAGGGTGGAGATCTTGGCCCCCGCGACGATTGACATAACGGCCTGGTTTGAGTTCAGGGCCTTGCCAATATCCCCCATGACTGTTGCCAAGTCCTGGGGCTTCACTGCAAGGACAACCAGGTCGCTGCCGGCCACGGCCTTGGTGTTGCTGGTGGTGGCCGAGACCTTGTACTGGCTGCGCAGGGCGCGGCACCTCTCCTCCACCACCTCGCCCACGGATATATCCTCCGGCTGGGCCACCTTCTTGGAGAGGATGCCCTTGATAATGGCTTCGGCCATGGTGCCGCCGCCTACAAAGGCGATTTTCATCGAGGCTCCTTGGAATCGTAGGTTACGGGCACCATTATACCAGGGGCTATGGGGGCCGACCAAGGAAAAAGCAGGCCGGGCCGGCTACTGGAGGCCCTTCCCGCTGGCCAGGGCCACGGCCACCTTGATGGCCTCCAGCATGCTGGTGGCGTCGGCCACCCCCTTGCCCGCGATGTCGAAGGCGGTGCCGTGGTCCACCGAGGTCCGAATCAGGGGCAGGCCCAGGTTCACGCTTACGCTGCGCTCGAACCCATAGACCTTGACTGGGATGTGGCCCTGGTCGTGATACATGGCCAAGGTCACATCGTACTTGCCGTTGATGGCCTGGACGAAGACGATATCGGCGGGGACTGGCCCCGTAGCGTCGATGCCCCGGCGCCGGGCCTCGGTCACCGCCGGGGCTATCTGCTTCTCCTCCTCGTCGCCCAGCAGGCCGCCGTCGCTGCCGTGGGGGTTCAGGGCCGCTACACCAATGCGGGGCCGGGGCATACCCCACTCCTGAAAGGAGCGGTGGGTCAGTTCGATCTTGGCCAGGACGTTGTCGTAGGTGACATAATCGCACGCCCGCCGCAGCGAGCGATGGGTAGTGAGGTGCACCACCCTCAACCGGCCCGACATGAGCATGGTGGCCACTTGTTTGGCCCCCGAGATCTCCTGGAGCAGCTCCATGTGCCCTATAGCCTTATATCCAGCTAGGGAAGCGGCCTCTTTGTTCACTGGCGCCGTGGCCATGGCCTTGACCTGCCCTTCCAAGGCCAGCCGTGCCGCCTGGGTGACCCACTCCATGGCCGCCTTGCCCGCCCCCGGCGACACCCTTCCCACGGTGACGGCGCCCAGGTCCAGGTTGTGAGGGTCCAGCACCTCTACGACTTCGCTGGACTGGCCCACCCCCTTCACCGAGCTCACCTCCCGCACTCCCAGGGGTGCCCGGACCAGCTTGAGGGCCTCCTCCATGACCCGGGCGCTGCCCACCACCACCGGCCGGCAGATAGGATAGACCTGGCCCGAGGCCAGGGCCTTGGCGATGACCTCCGGGCCGATGCCGCAGGGGTCCCCCATGGTTATGGCGATGACAGGCTTGTCGGACATGGTCGCCTCCCTCCTTGGACTACAGGGCTGTCCAGTGTTCCTGGTGCCAGCAGCAGTTTACCGCCAACGGCCCACTGTTTCCAACCCCTCCCCGTCTATCCCATTGAGGCCATCTCCCTGCCGTAGCCTGCGTCGTTAGGCTCTTCCCTAGCCGCGCCCCCTCACCCTGGTCCAGGGAGCGGAGGGTCATTCTTAGTCGGGCTCACGGCACCAATGACACACGAACTCTTTCGCCCATCGCCGCAAAGGCATTTTCATACTTTGTGGCGCCGCACACCAGTGGGGCATGGACGATTCTGAGGGAGCGAGCGACCGAGGAATCTGGATGGGGAACCCAACCCCATCCGATCCTTCGCCTTTGGCGAAGGGCTCACAGTGACACGGCTTTGTTGACCTTCTGTAAGGGTGGCCCTCAACCAGAGGGCCCCCTCCACCCCCAGCGTATCTCAGCGATGCAGGGGACAGAGGGCCTCCTCCTTGACAGGGCGGTCTATTAGGCAACATTCCCCAGGGGTGCAGAGGACTGTGTCCCCCCTGCTAGGGGTGCCAGATGGCCTAGGCCCTCGCGGTTCCCCTGGACAGGAGAGACGTACCGGGGATGTACCGCCGGATAAGTTCGGCGACTTCAGGTACCCACACCCCTTGGGTAGCCTTGGACGAAGGAGAGGGAGGCCGCGGGGGCTCGCCCTGGCCGGGGAAGGGGCCTCAGTCCCGGGGAGTGCTGCTCTTCAGGTACCGGTCGAACCAGGCCAGCGCTCGCGACAGGTACTCGTACCTCATCCTGGCGTGGCCCGAGCGCAGGAACAGGTGGTTGCAGCCGGGGAAGCGGACCAACTCTACCTCTTTCCCCAGGCGCTTGAGGGCCACGAAATACTGCTCGCTCTGGTGAATGGGGCAGCGCAGGTCGGCCTCACCGTGGAGAAGGAGCACGGGGGTATTCACTCGGTGAGCGTAGGTGATAGGCGAGCGTTCCAGAAGGACCTGGAGGCCCTGGTGGCGGGACTGAACAGCCCACTGGACCTCGCCGAAGCTGACCCCGATGTCCGAGGTGCCGTACATGCTGGGGAGGTCGATGACGGGCGCACCCACCACGGCGGCGCGGAAGCGATCTGTGTGGCCGATGGTCCAGCTACTCATGAAGCCGCCGTAGCTGTACCCATGCACCCCCATGCGATGGGGGTCCACGTAGGGCCGGCGCGCCACCTCATCCACGGCGGCCATCAGGTCCTGGTAGTCCTCTCCGCCCCAATCGCCCAGGACGGCCCGCATGAAGTCCAGCCCGTAGGTGGCCGAGCCCCTGGGGTTGACGGCCAGCACCAGGTAGCCCCCACCGGCCAGGACCTGCTGGATGGGGGTGAAGGCGTCGTAGAAGGCGCTGTGGGGCCCTCCGTGGATATCCATGACCAGCGGATAGCGGCGGGAAGACTGAAAGTCCGGAGGCAGGAAGAGCCGGCAGTCCACCTCCAGTCCACCCCGCCGGATGCTGAAGCGCTCAAGACGGGCGGGTGGGTGCTCCCTCAGGTACTCGTCGTTGTGGTGGGTGATGCGTCGAAGGGAGCGGCTCCCTATGTTTATGACATAAAGGTCGTCGGGCGAGGTGGGTGAGTTGGACAGCACCACTGCTTTGGATGCGCTGGCATCCAGGGTGAGGGCTGAGGACATGGCGCCGCCTCCGGCGATGGTCTCCACCGCGCCTCCCGAGGCTGGTACCGAGCAGATGAAACTCTCACCGCGACAGTCTGCCAGGAAAAGGATGAGGCCTTCAGGCGTCCAGCGGAGCTCGGCGGCGGGCGGCAGGCCGGGGAAGCCCCCCACGGGCCGGTGGTAGCCGTCGGTCAGAGGCTGGGGGACACGGCCCTCCTCCAGGATGTAAAGCCTGCCGTTCCAGGCGGTAAACAGCCCCTCCGGGCGGTCGGAGGCCACGGCCACCAGCCTCCGGCCATCGGGCGACCAGGCCAAGACCCCTACGGCGGCCAGCTCCCCCGACCACCGCTGGGGCTGGCCCCCCTGGGCCGGGACCACGTAGGCCTCACTGGTCGCCGTCACATCGCAGTCCTCCCGGCGGCCGGAGATGAAGGCGATGCGACTGCCATCGGGAGACCAGACGGGGTGGACGTCGTCCCAATCCCCGTCGGTAAGCTGGCGGATGTGCCCCATGGCCACATCCAAGACGAAAAGGTGAGTGTGGCCATCTCCTCTCCAGCCCAGCACATCGTGGCGGTAGCGGATACGGCGCACCACCCGTACCTGCGGCCCCTTGTCCTTGGCCTCGCCCTGGCCGGTGTCAACGTCGGCAGAGAAGGCGATGTACCGGGAGTCCGGCGACCAGGAGAGCTCGCGGACGCCGCCCGACACCTGGGTCAGGCATCGCGCTTCGCCCCCGGACATGGAGAGCAGCCAGAGCTGGCGCTTGCCTCCAGCGTCGGGACGCAGGAAGGCCAACAAGGAGCCATCGGGGGAGAAACGGGGACGGGTGTCCCGGGTGCCCTGGGTCAGCTCTCTGGGAGCACCATCGGGCAGGGCCTGTATCATGATGCGGGAGCAAGGCTCCAGGGAGTCGGGGTCGGTCCAGGACAGGGAGTAGGCCACGAGGGTGCCGTCGGGTGAGATGGTGGGGTCGGCGGCGGAGCGCAGGTGATAGACCAGGTCCGGGGTGATGGGACTGGGCATGGTGTACCTCCTTGGGGTGGACGGAGGATGCTATGCGTCCTTGGGTACCCTTGGCCAGACAAGCAAGACAAGGGCGCGCCATCCTACCGATGGGGTAAGGATGGCGCACCAGGGATTCCGTGTCAACGGGAAAGGGCCCTAGGCCTTGAGGTTCACCTTCTCCAGCATTTTCTTGGGCGATATGATGTGGCGCTGGAGACCCAGCTCCCGGGGCTCCATGCCCATGGCCAGCCCCAGCATCTGGGGCAGGTGGAGGATGGGCATGTCTATGCTGCGTTGGGCCTGCTTGGAGGCCTTGGGCTGGTAGCCGTCCAGGTTCAAGTGGCAGAGGGGGCAGGGTGTGACCATGGCGTCGGCCCCCAGGTCCTTGGCGTTGGAGGTGTGGTTGGCCACCATCTTGACCGAGTTGGTCTCGTTGATGGTCAGGATGGGGAAGCCGCAGCACTTGGTCTTTCCCGCGTAGTCCACGGGCTCGGCCCCCACCAGGGAGATGATGGTCTCTAGAGAGGTCTGGCGGTCGGGGTTGTCCTTGAAGCCCAGGGCGTTGGAGGGGCGGAGGATGTAGCAGCCGTAGAAGGGGGCGACCTTGAGCCCCTTTAGGGGACGGACGACGTACTGCTTGAACTTCTCGACGCCCACCTCCTCCAGGATGATCCACAGCAGGTGCTTTATGACCACGGTCCCGTTGTACTTGTAGCCCTCTGGGGCGAGCTGGGCGTTGACCTTCTCCAGGTACTCGGGGTCGTTCTGCATGCGCCAGTTGGCCTGGGCCATGACACCCTGGCAGGTGCTGCATATAGTCATGATGCTCAGGCCAAGCTGCTCCGCCATGGCGAAGGTCCGGGCGTTGAGGACGTCGCCCAGGAATTGGTTCTTCTCCTGGAGGACGCCGGCGCCGCAGCAGGCGGCCCCCCGCAGGTGCAGCTCGTCCAGCTCCAGGCCCAGCTTTTGGCATACCAATTTGGCCGCGGGATAGAGCTCCGGACAACCTCCTAGAGCCACGCAACCAGAGTAAAAGGCGTATTTCAAACGGTGCCTCCTAGCATTAGTAGTGCCCTCATCCCCCTCTTAGGTCGAGGGGGATGTCCATCCCCCTCGAGGCTCTCTCTGTTGCCCTCATCCCCCTGAGTCCCCCTCTCCCTGTGCCCTTAGTCTCACCAGGAGGGGCACATTGGCCTAGCGATGGACGCAGGGTACGCCCTGGAAAGACATGCCCTGCCATCTCCCCTGGGTGAGGGCCTCCCAGGGAGATGGCCCCTCTGGCCTCTCCTCTGGTCTGGTGGGCACAACGGCCCCTTGGCCAGGTCTCCAGGGCAGCCGCCATCCGGGGCAGAGGCAGGGTCCGGGTCTCGCTATTTCTTACTTGCTGACTCAACTCGCTCGAAAATACGGCGCACCTGGTCGGCGTGGGGGCGCTTGTGGTGGAAGATGGGGGGCATCTTCCCCCGGAGCAGCGCCCGTATGCCCACCGGTATCAGGCTGAGCATCTTGGGAAGGTTGAACATGCCCCAGGTCTGGACAGGTAGCCGCAGCTCATCCAGCCAGCCCGAATGCTTCACCGACTCGCCGAAGTGGATGGTGTGCCGGGCGCCGTAGGTCTTATCAAATCCGGCCTGGATGGCCATATCCCTCATGGCCATGATGCGGTCCATGGGGGCGACACCCTTGGGGCAGACCTGCACGCAGTAGTAGCAGCGGGTGCAGTCCCAGATGCCTCCGTACTTGTTCAGGTTTTCCAGACGCTCTATCTTCTTGGCATCGCGGGGGTCGGCCACGAAGCGGTAGGCCTTGGCCAGGGCGGCGGGGGCTATGAAGTTGGCGTCGGCCTCCAGGGCGGTGCAATCGGAGACACAGGCGCCGCACTGGATACAGGCCATGACGCCGGTCAGGTGGAGCATGGCCTCGTTGGGGGCCAGGTACTCGGTCTCGGGCTCAGGGCCTTCGTGCTGTACCCAGGGCATCACCTGCCTGATCTTCTGCCAGTGGGGCGACATATCTGCCACCAGGTCCTTGATGGTGCCCATGTTCCCCACAGGTTCCACGGTCACCGCCTTGCCGTCGCGCACCAGATTGCTGAGCTTGGTCTTGCAGGCCAGGGTGGCCTGGTGGTTGATGCGCATGGCGCAGGAGCCGCAGATGGCGCTGCGGCATGAGCAGCGCAGGGCCAGGGAGCCGTCCACCTCCTCCCGGACCTTTATGAGGGCGTCCAGGACGGTGCTGGTCTCCTCCATCTCCAGGGTGAAGTCCTGCCAGTAGGGCTTAGGGTTCTCCGCCTCAGGGTTGAAGCGTCGGACTCTCAGCGTTACTTGCATCAGTACTTCCTTTCCTCAGGCTTCCAGCGGGTGATGACCACCGGAAGGTAAGAGAGCTTGGGCCCGTCGGGGGTCTTGGTGATGAGGATGTGCTTCAGCCAGTTGGCGTCGTCGCGCTTGGGGTAGTCCAGCCGGGTATGGGCGCCCCGGCTCTCCTTGCGCTCCAGGCCACTCATGCAGATGGTCTCGGCGCAGTCCAGCATGAAGCCCAACTCCAGGGTGAAGATGAGCTCGGTGTTAAAGACCCTGCCCTTGTCCTGTACGTAAACCCGCTTGTACCGTTCCTGGAGCTCCCTGACCTTGTTCAGGGCCGTCTGCATACCCTCCTGCTCGCGGAAGACTCCCATGTACTTGTCCATGGAGACGCCCATGTCCAGGCGGATGCTGGCCCAGCGCTCTCCCTTGGAGTCGTGGTCCAGGAGGTCGCGGATAGTGCGCTCTTCTTTGGCTAGCCAGGCCTCTTCGTTGACATCCTTGTGCTTGGACTGGGAGGCGGTCTGGGCGGCGTGCTCCCCGGCCCGTCGGCCAAAGACCACCGTATCCAGGAGGGAGTTGGCCCCCAGGCGGTTGCCGCCGTGGACGCTGACGCATGCGCACTCACCGGCGGCGTAGAGGCCAGGCAGGGGGGTGACGCCGTTGACGTCGGTCTTGATGCCCCCCATGATGTAGTGCACGCCGGGACGGATGGGGATGGGTTGCTTGGTGATATCCACGCCGGCGAACTCAATGCCGATCTCGTAAATCTGGGACAGGCGCTCGCGGATAAGCTTCTCGCCCAGATGGCGGCAGTCCAGGAGAACGCAGCCGTCCACGCCGCGACCTTCATTGATCTCCGTCTGTTCAGCGCGGGACACCACGTCGCGAGAGGCCAGCTCCATCATGTTGGGAGCGTAGCGCTTCATGAAGCGCTCACCGTCCTTGTTCAGCAGGTAGGCACCCTCGCCCCGGGCCGCCTCGGTGATGAGAACCCCACTGCCCTTCAGCGTGGTGGGATGGTACTGGACCATCTCCATGTCCATGACCGGGGCACCGGCGCGGTAGGCCAGGGCGATGCCGTCGCCGGTGACGATAAGGGCGTTGGTGCTGGGCTCGAAGACGCGGCCCAGCCCACCGGTGCACAGGATGACGGTCTTGGCCCGGATGACATGGAGCTTGCCCGTGGCTATCTCCAGGGCGACCACGCCCGCGCAGGCGCCGTCCTCCACGATGAGGGAGGTAACGAACCACTCCTGGTACTCGCGGATGTTGTAGCGCATGATCTGCTCGTACAGGACGTGGAGGATGGCCTGGCCGGTGATGTCCGCCACGAAGAAAGTGCGGGCCTTCCGCTGTCCGCCGAAGGCCCTTGTTCCCAGCCGTCCCTCCTCATCCCGGTTAAAGATCACGCCCATGTGCTCTAGCTGGATGATCTCGTTGCCAGCCTCCTTGCACATGATCTCGATGGCGTCCTGGTCTCCCAGGTAGTCGCTACCCTTAACGGTGTCGAAGGCGTGGTCTTCCCAGGAGTCGCCGCGGTGAGTGAGGGCGGCGTTGATGCCGCCTTGGGCTGCGTTGGAGTGGCTGCGTACGGGGTGGACCTTACTAATGAGAGCAACATCGGCACCGCTGCGATGGGCCGCTATGGCGGCGCGCATGCCCGCCAGCCCCGCCCCCACCACCAGTACATCGTGTTGCAGCATGGCATCCCCTTGAAGTAGTCTAGGCTACGAAAACCCCCGCTTTGGCCCCCTTTTCACCCCATGGGGCCAGGCCACCGGGTTGCCTCTCAGACTAACACCAGTGCTGGTTCCAAGGCCAAGCATACTATACC